>JALOTI010000113.1 GCA_025457985.1 Leptospira sp. | reverse complement strand
CAGTAAACTGCTCCATTCTGAAAAAAAGATCCAACCAATCAGAAAACAAAGACCGCCAATTGGAGTTATAGCACCTAAAATCTTTATTCCGGTTATGGATAAAGTATATAAACTTCCGGAAAATACAAGGATACCGACTGCAAAGAATAACTGAGCTTTGTGTAGAGATTTTATGCATCCTTCTAGAGTGGAAGCCATCACGTTCGTTAGATTAGTCGAGTTTGAAGAATCAAAAGCATTCAGAATGAAACTGAAGATCGATACTAAAATGCCCGCCAAACTATGATAAAACTGATACTTGTTTCCCGTCTCAAAAATTTGTATCATATCCGCAGTTAAAACTGTTTTGAGTCCGTGTGCCCCAAAGGCTCCAATGGAAACGGCAAAAAAGCCAGAGATGGTAAATAGAAAGAAAAATCTAAGATTCTTTTGATTGTTGACAAGATTCATTTTTTCTGGTCCTTCAAGTATATGGCACAAGATGCATCTGGAAAGAATACTAAATTTGTTAGAGTTTGGCGAAAACTTGCTGTGGAAGAAATTAAAAAGCAATTGCTCTATATAGATGATTTGTACGGCACTTGTGGGAATTGTAAAAGACTTGGATTAAACTACTTAAAAGATAAAAAATGTCCTGATTGTGGGATACAGTTTAAGTATCTCGCAACGAAAGTAAATAATACTGCCGAAGTCGGAAAGATTTTAAGTCGAATCGAAAAAGAGGGTCTAGACTACATTTTGATTGAGAGAGAAGACTTTGAAAGATCCAATGCAGCCGATGCAGCAAGAGATCTTTTTAAAACTTAAACGACCAACCAAATTCTGCAGCTTTATTGTGTGCTGCAGTATCTTCCCAAGCATCAAACATACGTATCGCCCTGGGAAGAGCCAATGCCGTATAAACTATGATTGCATTGGGTGAATCCCAGACGCTTCCTGGTCCTTGGACATTCGCTAAATTTGTCCAGATATTTTTTTTAGGAAGGTTCTCTTGTGCATACCAATAAGCTCCTCCCGCGAGAATAAGATCGCACAAAAAGTAAATACCCATACTAACGATTGTATCACGACGATTGTATAAAGGCGAGTTCCAAGAATTATAGCCGACGGATGCTATTGGAGTAATTAAGTTTAAAGTTTGTGAGACGGTGTGGTATTTTTCTGAAAGAGGAACGGCACCTTCTTGAGGAGGTTTCCTAAGTAATTCCTGTTCGATAATCTCTCTCCACATCTTTTCTTGGCCTCGACGCGGTGATTCAACGCGGATGATAGAATCTGGAGATATTTTTCCAACTTTACCTACGTAAATGTTAAAGTCGTATGGGTTAGACCAACGATGGCGGTATCGATAATTGAACCCCTGAGTTTTATCGTCTGAGTAGTAGTCAGGATCCATTTTATTCAGGAGAGCAACTAGTTTTAAATTAACGTCATCAGGACCGCCTAATACTTCAACAGTTTCACCAGCATTTAATTCATTGATAGTTGAGAATAATAATGTAATAATTAATAGAAAACTGGAAGTATATTTTGATGCAGAGTTCACGATTTGATACCTGGCATT
Source organism: Leptospira sp. (assembly GCA_025457985.1). Classification (GTDB taxonomy): domain Bacteria; phylum Spirochaetota; class Leptospiria; order Leptospirales; family Leptospiraceae; genus Leptospira_A. Next base: position 5,087 of record JALOTI010000113.1, on the reverse strand, counting down.
TGCATATAAGCAGAGATAAGTCCTAATGAATTGTAAGTGGCATGGCAAGCAATTGAAATCCAAATATTATTAGTTTTAATATACAGATAACCAAAGAACATTCCAACACAAGTGATGATAAACGGAATTGCTAACGATGTGCCTTCGCCATAATGCAACCAACCAAAAATCAATGATACTATAAGAAGTCCTTCCTGGGCTAAATTCTTATCTATAAAAGATTTTAAGAGAAATCCTCTAAAGAAAACTTCTTCTAATATTCCTGTGATTATTCCAACAACGTAAATTCCCCAACCAAGTAGGTATGTGTTCCCGTGCAAACTTGCATAAAGTTTTGATGCAAAAACTCCCGATTCTACAGGAACATTCAATTTTTCTAAAATGGAACCTAAAAGGATTACTACGATAAAACAAAGTAAACCATTCAGTAATCCTTTATTGATTACTGCGAAGGAAAGTTCATCGGAAAGATTTGTTACAGGAATTTGGAGAAGCTTTTTGTAGAGTAAATAACCAAGTCCGACATAACACAAAAACCAAGGAATGGAATGGCCAAGTAAGTAATGAGGTTTTTCTGTGAAGACCTTTGTATAAAAAATTTCCAGAATTGCATTTGGATTTTCAGCCATTTCTTTTTGCAATTCTTCGCTGGCTGGAACAACGATCTTCTGGTATTCAGAATAAAGAGTACGAAAATCCGTTTTTCCTTCGGCGTATTCCTCATAAAGCGCCTGGACTTTTTCTGCGGGAATCCGATCACCGATGACCGTATTACTTACGAAAGAGAGAAATATTATGGAATAGAAAAAAGAACATATATAAACGAGACCCAAGGCGTAGGCGCTCAGCCGAAAGATCTCAAAAAGCCGATTTTGCATCTGCCTCCCAATCTTGAGTTTAGCCAAGAAACGTCATCGTTTTTTTGAAAAAAGGTCGATATTGGAAATAGTAGGATTATGTCCTTTTTCAGAGAAAACGAGGATTAGAGAATGTTCTGTAGAGTTTCCCAATTGAAAATACAAGTTTCCTGGCTTACGATGCTACTTTTCGCATTCTTTCCGATCGCAAAGATGGCTAGCCCGACCACACTTGCAAACCTCGATTACAAAAATCCTATCCTGAAAAATCTCCGTTCTGAGATCAAAGAAAACCTACGGATCTCTAAATCAAATCTTGCCCAAGATAACTTAATCCCACTTCGGTACTACCAGTACAAAGTTGCAAAAGATGATAACTTCTTCAAGATTATGGCTCGAACGGGAATGGATTTGGAAACCCTTTCCTCCGCCAATGAACTAAGCTCTCCTCATGATCTATATCCTGGTATGGTTTTAGAGATTCCAAATATGAGAGGAACATTCCATCCAGAAGAAACAGCTAATACTCCTTCTGAAAAACTATTACTATCAAAAAAATATGGAATTAGTCCCGATAAACTTCAGTTTGATGATTCCAGAGGAAAATGGTTTTTGCCTGGGATTTCTATGGGAAAAATTGAAAAGTCGTTCTTTTATGGATTTGGATTTTCATTTCCTCTAACTACTGCCCGAGTCTCATCTAACTTTGGAAAACGTTTAGATCCTTTTACAAAAAAGGAGACCTTTCACGGGGGCATTGATTTGGCCGCAAAACATGGATCAGATGTTTTTGCAAGTATGGATGGTGAAATCAATTTTGTGGGAGTATTGGGTGGATACGGAAACCTAGTCATTGTAAAACACAAACTCGGATATGAAACTCGTTATGGCCATCTTAGTAGTTTCGCTGTTAAGGTAGGTCAGAAGATTCGTAAAGGTGAAAAAATAGGTCTCGTTGGCCAAACAGGTAGAGCGACCGGTCCACATTTACATTTTGAAGTTAGAAGAAATTCTAAGCGAGAAAAACCTATTTTTGTATCTCACTAAAAAAACGTTTTACATTTATTTGAATTCTATTTAAACAAAGGAGAATATGAACTTTGATGTTTCACCAGAAGTTGATGCCCTCCAAAAAAAGCTTAGAGCCTTTGTCACAGAAGAAATCATTCCTCTAGAAAAACACTACGACTACGAGACCGGTCGTATGCCTGAAGATATCAATCAACAAGCGCGCGTTAAAGTAAAAAAGGAAGGATTTTGGACACCTCATCTTCCTAAATCAGAAGGTGGTTTGGGTTTAGACCAAATTGGTACGTGTATTATTTTTAGTGAACTGGGTCGCTCCCCAATAGCACCTTATATATTTAATTGCGATGCCCCTGATGAAGGAAATATGCATCTTTTATCTATTGCAGCTACTGAAAAACAAAAAGAGTTAATTTTACATCCACTGATTCGCGGTGATATTCGAACTGCCTTTGCCATGACTGAACCAAGTCCGGGAGCAGGTTCCGATCCAACAAGTTTACAAACCAACGCAGAAAAACAAGGCGATCGATTTATTCTCAATGGTCATAAATGGTACTGCACAGGTGCGAATGGAGCAAAGTATCTTATTGTAATGGCGAAAGTTAATGGTAGCTTTCGAAAAACGACAATGTTTTTAGTTCCTTCGGATTCTAAGGGTTATCGAATGGTTAGAGAAATTGATACCATGGGATCACACGGTCCAGGTGGACATTGTGAATTAATTTTTGATAATGTAGAAGTTCCCGAAGATATGGTGCTTGGTCGAGTAGGCGAGGGCTTTCGTTTATCGCAAGAAAGACTGGGTCCAGCTCGATTAACTCACTGTATGCGATGGACAGGGATGGCCAGGAGAGCTCTTTCGATTGCAAGGTCTTATGCAAAAGAGCGAGAAGTCTTTCAGTCAAAAATTGCCGAACACCAAGGTATTCAATGGATGTTTGCCGAACGAGCAACAGAGATTGAGATGGCATTTTTATTAACTTTAAAGGCAGCTTGGCTTTTACAAAACGGAAAGGACGCAAGACAGGAGACAAGTATGGCTAAGTGGAAGGTCAGTGAGGCCTTGTGCAATACGATTGACACAGCCATCCAGATCTGTGGAGGAACAGGATATTCGCGAGATCTGCCATTGGAACTTTTTTATAGAGATGCAAGGGCGGCTCGGATTGCTGATGGTCCAAGTGAAGTTCATAAAATGGTAATTGGACGCAATTACGTTTCTGAAAAATGGGATTTTTAGATGGCAATTGAAATTTCAGAATTGAAGAAGGATTTAGAAACTCACCTCACCAAACTTTGGACTGGTGAGGTCTCTATCAAGTCCATCGCTCATCTGAGTGGTGGTGCCTGCCAAGACAATTATGCGATTTCTTTAACTGATAAAAGTAAAAATAAGGAAATCGTGCTTAGAACAGATAAAGGAGCCAGTCTTCTTTCTTCCCTCTCCAAAGCAGATGAATTTAAAGTAGCTGAACTGATTTTTAAGGCTGGAGTAAAAACTCCAGAACCAATTTTACTTGAGGAAGATTCGAGTATCATTGGAACTCCCTTCTTCCTCATGGAAAAGATTTATGGAAAAGCTACTGGACGTTATATCACAAAGGATCGAGAACTAGATTCATATCGCAAATCAGGAATGGTGCGTGATCTAGCTCAAAATCTTGCAAAGATACATACGATTACTCCAGAGGATGTATCAGATAAGCACTTAGTTGGAAAATTAAAATACATTCCAAGATCAGAATATACAAAGAATTGTATATCGGACTTAAGATCAAACTTAGATAAATTACCCGAAGCTCACCCCGCAATAGAACTCTGTTTGAATTGGCTGGAAAAGAACCAGCCTTCTATAGATGAGATTGTTTTGGTTCACGGAGACTTTCGTACGGGTAATTTTATGATGAATGCGGAAGGATTACAAGGGATTTTAGATTTCGAATTCGCTCATTTTGGAGATCGGCATGAAGATATATCCTGGTTGTGTATGCGTGATTGGAGGTTCGGTCGACTAAACAAAGAAGTTGGTGGATTCGGTGATCGAAAGGAATTCTATTCATATTATGAAGAATTTTCTGGAAAGGCAGTTGATCCATTTAAGGTTAGTTTTTTTGAAATTATCGGCAATTTACGATGGGCTATTGGATCTTGTGAACAAGCAGAAAGACATCTTTCGGGAAAAGACAAAGGGATTGAGCTTGCGGCCATCGGACGAAGAACCGCCGAAATGGAATGGGAAGCAATGCGAATCATCGAGGAAGTGACAAATGCAATATAGGCCAGAAACAAAGGATTTACTTTCTGCAATCCAGGATTTTTTAATCAAAGACCTTCTTCCAAAAATCGAATCCGATGAGTTGTTATCTTATAAAGCACTTGTTAGTTGGAATATGTTAGGTGTGGTTGCTAGAGAAATAGAATCTACGAATCTGAGTACACAATGGGCATCGGTATTAGATTTAAAATTAAACTTACTTCCGGAAGAAACACAAATTGATTCTAAAGATTTTGCTTCGTTGCCAAAAAAGGAACAGATCAAATTACTTTCCGATTTCAACCATAAGTTTGCTAAATATATCAGAGACAAAGGAAACGAGGAAACTTCAATTGAGGATTCAAAAAGATTAGAACCTGGGAATTTGATTTGGGAGTTTCAAAAAAATCGTTTGCGGGAAAATCTACAAATTTCGAATCCTAGGTTTCAGATTTAATGTCTTTCCTCTACCTTGTTCGGCATGGCCAAGCTGACCGCTTAGGAAAGAACTATGATACTCTCACGGAACTTGGACGACAGCAATCAAAACGTTTAGGGGAATACTTTCTTTCGCAAAGAATCGAATTCGATTCTGTGTATACAGGTACCCTAAATCGTCAAAAACAAACGGCCCAAGGAATTGTCTCAGCATTTGAGACAGAACGGTTTTGTATACCCGATCCCTTGGAAGTATCTGCCTGGGATGAGTTTGATTCCAAACTTTGGCTGGGCCTTGCAGCTAAGATTCGATCAGTTGATTCAAAGTTTGCCAATCTCTACGAATCATATAAAACGGCATGGGAACAAGGATCCGAAAAAACAAGGGAGTATTTTCAAGAGCTGATACAAATTGTACTAAAAAAATGGGTCGGAGCCGAGTTCGGTGATACAGAGCCGTATACTTTCCTAGAATTTATTGAGAAAGTCCAGTCTGGATTTTTGCAAAT
>JALOTI010000112.1 GCA_025457985.1 Leptospira sp. | reverse complement strand
AAAAAGTTTTGAACGATAATCCATCGATAAAAGAGATGTATGATCAACTGAAATCCTTTCGATTCGAATTACCACCTCTAAGAAAACGAGTCTCAGACTTACCGATCTTTATTTCATACTTTATAGAAGAAGCATCTACGATTTTGCAAAAAAAAGTTTCATTTGCGGAAGAAGATTTATATGGATTTTTGAGGAATAAGGAATTCGCAAACAATCTAAACGAACTTAGAGATTTAATTTTTGCTCTAGTTGGATTTTCGAATGGCAAAACTCTACGTTGGAAACAAATACCGTTTCATTTTTTTTCGAATGAAATTATTGCACATCCAATCACGCCCGGAGTTTCTATGGAAGCCTATGAGAAAGAAATAATAAAAGCAAATTTACTCTTTACTAAGGGCAATCGAGAAAAGACAGCAAAACTCTTGGGAATTTCTGAAAGAAACTTGTACAGAAAAATACACGATTATCAATTAGAGGATTTTTCTTGAAGTAATGCAAACATTCGGATAACTTTTTGCAGGAAATAGTTTTTCCCTTCAGAGTCTCTCAATCCAGTTTTAAATTTGATATTCATCTCAATCAAAATATTATAAAATTCCTCCAAAATTTTGTCAGAAAAATTTGAAGATTCCTGGATTAATTGTTTGCGAACAAAATTTTTCCGTCCATCACTGAAATGTGAGGTCTTTAGAATTTCGTCCATTACAGGTATCGGAACTTCTCCATTATGTCTAGACCGTATAACTTTAATTTTACGTATTTCATCAAGTTTATAAGAAAAACGAGTCAGAAAGTTTAAAACCTCTGCGTTTTGTTCAGAAAACTTAGTGAATTCTTTAAAAAAATCTTGTTTTCTCATTTGAACAAGAGCATCGACTAAATAATTAACATTCAGTTCATTCTGGTTGAAGAGAATCGAATTTATATCATCTAATGTGAACTTGGACTTATGTAGGTATTGTTTCAATTTTTGAATCGATTTTAAGTAAGCACCTAAATTTGGAGGTATTCTGTGTATGAATTCATCAGTAGCTTCTCGATCAAGAGAGACCGATTCTTTTTCGCAAACATCTTTTAAGGTTTTAGCATAATCACTTTGATAGAGAACCTTAGTTTTATAAAAAGACAAAGTTCCTTGAAAAAGGGTTTCGAGTGCTTTGGGTATATCTTTGCCGTCATAATGCAAAACTAGAAATACTTCGTCGGAAATATTTGTGATATTCTTACGAAAACCAGCTCCGTAATCTTTCATATCTCCACTCGCCTTTGCATCAATAATAGATTTAAAGAAATTGGATGCTTGTTTAAGAATGATAAGCTTTCGAGGGAAAAACATGTCTGGGGTGAATAATTCCGCAAAGAGTTTTTCATGTTCCCCGGCTTCAGAGGTAATCACTATAACCTCATATTTATTGCCTGAGTCGTTCAGGGTTTTTTTGTAATGTTCTAGCACGAGCTCGAATTCAAACGAATCCTCCCCGACGTATCCAAAACACTGAGGTAGATTCTTTTCCTCTAATTTGAAGAGCTGGAATAAGCTGGTAAATTCAGTGCTTGGCTTTTTTTTTGATTCCATTTTTTTTAAATTGGTCTAAGATTTCGATAGATACTAGGCGATAATCAAAGTATGGAAATCTCAAGTAACGTGGCAAGAGTTTCAGGGTTTGGCGAGCCAAACATGTACATTTCGAGCATTTACAATACCCAGCCAGTGGATCGAATTGAGTCCATTGAGCCTAGAAATTACCGACCAAAGTATCCGAGCTCTGATACGGAATCAAAAGCGGAATCCATTCAATCTAGCCCAGAGGCAAAAGCCAGCTACAAACCTGGTGATCTAGTTCACTTATACGCGTAATTTAAACTTTTAAAAAAGATTTCCAATCGTCAATCCTCTGCAAAAAACCGCGCAGAGGAAAACCTATCACATTTATATAAGAACCTGTCCAATTTTCTACGGGAGAATTTTTGTCCTGTATTCCGTAGGATCCCGCCTTGTCGAATGGTTTGGCGGACTCGACATAGTGTTCAATCTCATCTTGATTCCATATGCGGAACTGTATTTCTGTGGTGTCATAAAAAAAATCCGCAAGTTTACCCGGTTTGGATAAGGCGGCACCAGAATGAACTTGGTGTTTTTTACCCGAAAGTATTTTTAAAATCCGAATGGCATCTTTTTTATCCTGTGGTTTGTGTAGGATTTGATTTTCGTAAACTACGATTGTATCGCAAGCGATTGAGGTGGATTCCTTATAATTATCACTTTGAAGTTTAAGGTGAACCATTCGTTCTAAATATTGCAAAGGTCTTTCAGATTCTTTTTCTGATTCATCGACATTTGTTGGTACGACCAAAAATCTCAAACCTAAGTCTTCCAAAATTTGCTTCCTTCTAGGTGAAGCAGAGCGTAATATAAACAAATTGTTGCTATTCTCTAGGGGTTCAATCATACTATAGATATGATACGGCTAATACTGTTGGCTATACTTTTTGCTTCATGTATATTGAATTTGAACTGTAAACGCGGTCATTCAGAAGACATACAAGATTGTAATCCTATCGCCGATTATTATGAGAAAGGTACACATTATATCCGTAGGGATTTAGTGACTGATGACAATACCTTAGATTATAAAAAACTATTTGAAGAAACAAAACCACAATCTAGCGAATGTTACCCAGCAAATCACGAGGTCAAATGAATCTATTTAATGTAACAGGAAAAACCATTTTAATTACCGGAGCCAGTCGAGGGATTGGAAAAACATTAGCATTGGGTTTTCGAGACGCGGGTGCAATTGTTTATGGTGCTGGCTCAAGACCTGAATCAATAGAATGGATGAAATCGGAAGGAATCCACGGAGTTGTGTTAGATGTCCGAAGTGAAACTGATGCTTTCCAAACAATTGGAATGATAAAAGAAAAGCACGGTAGACTAGACAGTTTAATTAACAACGCTGGAATTGCTACGAATACTCCGGCGTCAGGTTTTAAAGAAGATGAAATCCAAAATATCGTCCAAACAAATTATGTTGGTGTATTTAGGAATTGTCAGGCATACTACAAACATCATAAAAAAGAGGGTGGAAATATCATCAATGTTGCAAGTGTTTTAGGAATGATTGGTTCAAAGTTAGCATCAGTTTATTCTGGAACAAAGGGAGCAGTAATTACACTTTCAAAGGCTTTAGCTATTGAATGGTGCAATAACGGATATCGGGTAAATGTAATTTGTCCGGGATTGATTGATACAGATATGACTGATATGATAAAATCAAAAGAAGCTATTATATCACAAGTTCTTGCAGGTATTCCAATGGGTAAACTAGGCAAACCTGAAGATATTCTCGGTGCCGCAATATTTCTTGCTTCCGATTCATCTTCGTATATGACTGGTCAGACGATCGTTATTGATGGTGGACTCACAGCCCAATAAAAATTCCATTGAAACATGATAATATATCTACACCCGGAAAATCCAGAGATTCGAAAACTCAAATCAATTTCAGAGAATCTAAAGTCGGGTGCTGTGTATATCTTTCCTACCGATACTGTGTATGCAATAACTGCGGATTCTCATTCTAAAGAGGGAGTAGAAAAGATCTATCAAATTCGAAAATTACCAAAAGACAAACCATTATCTCTACTGTGTAAAGATATTTCGATGGCTTCAGAATTTATAGAATTTATGCCAAATTCGGCGTATCGAATGATAAAGAGAATAATCCCTGGCCCCTTTACCTTTATTTTCAAGGCAAATAAAAATCTACCTAAACCCTCCGTTGCCCATCATAAAGATAAACATATTGGAATTCGATTTCCCAATCATATATATCTAAACAACCTTTTGGAAATTCATAATTCTCCCCTAACATCAACTTCTGCTTTTACCGATGATCAGTTTATAATTGATATTGATGATTTAGATACAATTTACGGTTCTAAAGTGAATGGAATTGTCGATGGAGGTATAGTAAAAATCGAAACTTCAACTGTTATAGATTTTACCAAAGATGAACCTACAGTTATACGAGAAGGTAAGGGATTTGAATTAATTCAAAATGAATTTTAATTTATCTTGGTATTATCTTTTTGAATATATCTAAGTAATTCTTCATTCGATTTTCTTCCATTTTTGACAGAATTATTCCCAATTCACCACGTTGGTATTCCGCAATAGGTATTACTTGATATCCTCGGGGTAAGACCCAAACAGGCTCAAAACTAAAATGATTTATTTTTTTATTCCCTTTTGCATCAAGTGATACATCTATATTCAAAAATGTACCACCGTCTGTAAAAGGCATGTTTTGTGCAGACATAAAATTTCCAAGAGAGTAGGCAACAAATTGCTCTTTAACATTTCCATCCGAATTAGCACTGATTCTTTTTTCAAATGTTTGAACTACATGAGGGTGACCTCCTATGATAATATCTGCTCCAAGCATAAATCCAAGATTTACCCATTCTTTTTGTGATCTATCGGGCTCAAGAGAATATTCCGTTCCGTAGTGGAACAATAATATAATAAAGTCAATATCTTGAGTTTTTAAATAATGAATATCCTGCTCTATCAATTCTCGATTTAATAGACGAACTATTCTCCCATCTTTTACTTTGATGCCGTTTGTTGAATAGGTATAGTTCAAAAGACCAAACTTAATTCCATTTTCAGAAAACATAAAATACCTTCTAGTTTCATAATCCATTTGGTTTTTGTATGTGCCTACAGGAATCATTTCATTTTTGAAAACCGTATCAATAGTTAGGTCTATTGCCTCTGATCCTTTATCCGCTGAATGGTTGTTTGCCGTTGAAAGAATATCAAAACCACTGTTTGATAAAGCCTTCACGAACTCTGGTGGAGTCCCAAATCTCGGATACCCAGAGTATTCACTTGAATGATTAGGAATAGTGGTTTCTAAGTTACCAAAACTTTTGTTGGAATTTTCAATCTTTTGTTTCACCCATTGAAAACTTCTATCAAAATTATAAGTACGGTTTTTAGAATCATAGGCAGTTAACAATTGCGAATTGTGACACATTAGGTCACCGACAAATTGAATTCGCACTTGCCTCACTGAGAACTGATCTTGTAGAGTGGAACAAGTAGAAAGAAAGGGAAAATGGAATAAAATGAGAAATAAATGGTATCGAAAATGTAATAGTATCATAATATTTTTGTCTTTTTTCTTTTTATTTACTAGTTGTCTCTGGGAAAAAGAATACAAGGAAGCTGCAAAAAAATCAATCCAACCTGATACAGATCTAATTCTCGTTCCTTTTCCTTTTAATATCTTTGATAGAGAATCAGACGATGTTCCTACTGTTTCTCACTATTCTACTTCAGAAATTAAAAATATACTTTTAGAACATGGGTTATCCTGGGATGAATTTAAAGTCAAATGGGAATTAGATGACACTACGCAAGAATTCGAAAAATCAGTCCGTTATACAACTCATTTTACTCAATATTCGTATGATACCGATATTCCCATTTGGCTACATGGTCCAAAATGGTTCCATAATGGCATTTACTCTGATTCCATTCACCAACAGCATATCCCATCAATCTTTGCAAAAATCCTTAACTTTGATTTTCAAAATAAAATTGATCTAGAATCTCTACAAAAATTATTTAAAAAAAATCCTGAAAAACCTGAACTTATAGTAACGGTAGTCATCGACCAAGGAGGTCATCAACTCTACAGTAGCCATCCAAATTCATTTCCTTTCCTTAAGAAGCTAATATTGAATTCTGCATATTTTCGTAAGGCAAGAGTGGGCCATCTGGAGTCCCACACAGCGGTTGGACATATGGCCATAGGAACGGGAACTTATCCAAGAGACTCCGCAATCTATTCAAATGAAGTATACCTAGTAAATAATGGTAAAATTGTTCCGAAGCCAGCGTATCGAGGCAAAGACCAATCCTTTGATTTATCTGAACTTAAGACACTCTCACTCGCCGATCAATGGGACCTATTAAACGAAAACAAACCTGTAATTATTAGTCAATGTTATGCGGCTAGAGCTAGTATTGGTATGGCCGGACATGGAGCAAAGTTGTCATCAAATTTGATAAAAGGTGCGTTACCGGACAAAGATTACGTTTATTGGGAAGATAAAAAACTGCTAAGTTGGAACACTGATACTGAAAGTTTTGTATTACCAAAATCAATAAATAGGTATGCTCTCATTCCCTATTATGAATCAAAGAAAAAGGAATTAAAAACACATTTTGAAGCAAATAACTCTATCGAATTTCGTGTAAAACTCCACCAATTCCAAGCTTCGGAGTTTCAAGCTAGGATGGACGGGGAGTTATTTAGAGATACTCTAACCGAATTACTTGTAAATACCAATTATGGAAATGATGGTTATACTGATTTAGCCTATGTTACTTTAAAAGCTACGGATGCAGTCGGCCATATGTATGGTTGGGAATCAGAAGAAGCTAATCAGATCCTCAAGGCCACTGATGATGAAGTAAGGAAAATCTATGAATTTCTAGAAACAAATTTTAAAAACCGCTATGTTCTGCTTGTAACAGCCGATCATGGTGCCGCACCAATGCCTGAAATTTCTAATGGTCTCTTTCTTACCCAAGAAAGATTTCTGATTGAATTAGATTCACTTTTACCCGAATCCGTACGATCAGAAAAATCACTGATTCGTTGGATTA
>JALOTI010000111.1 GCA_025457985.1 Leptospira sp. | reverse complement strand
TTTGCTTTTTTGTGGACTCGCGTAACAAGAGGACAGGTGGCATCTCCAACCTTCATATTCCGATCCCTTGCCTCTTTTACTACTTCTGGCGAGACTCCGTGAGCAGAAAATATGACAGTTGCTCCATCGGGCGCCTCCGATAGTTCGTTTACGAATTGGATTCCTTTTTTCTTCATTTCCTCCACAACACGTTGGTTATGAACGATTTCTTTTCGCACAAATAGAGGTTTTCCTGGGTTTTCATTAAAAACTGTCTCTACATAAGAGATTGCATACTTAACACCGGCACAAAATCCCCTAGGATTTGCCAAATAGATCGTTTTTAGCACGGTTTTTTACCTCTTCCATTTCCAAATGCTGAGAGAACCCAAATTTAGAAAAGGGGAAGTTCATTTTTTATGTAAAATTTATTTCGATTTGCCTATTATCCTCCGGTCGGCTTTGACCGATCCTTATCTTGAAAAGGCCAAGGATGGCCTCTTCGAAAATTCATCAAACCTTTGGGCAATAAACTTCGGTTGCTGTGCCAAGGGAACGGATTCAAGGAGGAACCCGGATGATTATCAACCACAACGTTAGTGCGATCTTTGCACATAGAACTTTGAAGTCGAATGACGCAAATCTAAGCAAAGATATCGAGAAGCTATCCTCTGGTATGCGTATCAACAAAGCTGGAGATGACGCTTCTGGACTTGCAGTGTCTGAGAAAATGAGAACTCAGATTGCTGGTCTTCGACGTGCAGAACAGAATACTGAAGATGGAATGTCCCTCATCCAAACGGCTGAAGGATACCTCCAAGAGACGCATGAAATCGTTCAACGAGTTCGTGTTCTTGCGGTGCAAGCTGCCAACGGTATCTACACGGAAGAAGATAGACAACAGATCCAAGTCGAGGTTTCACAGCTAGTGGATGAGATCGATCGAATTGCATCTCAAGCAGAATTCAACAAAATGAAACTGCTTACAGGAGCATTCGCAAGACTCAATCCAACTGCTAGTATGTGGTTCCATATTGGAGCAAACATGCACCAAAGAGAGCGAGTGTTTATCGAAACAATGAACACTGCAGCATTGGGATTAAGAAACCCTACGGTTCTTACTTTCATCTCTCTTTCGACTGCAGGTAAAGCAAACTCCGTGATCGGACTTTGTGATGATGCCCTAAGAGTGATCTCTAAACAAAGAGCTGACCTTGGTGCTTATTACAACCGTATGGAGCATGCTGCGAAAGGACTTATGAACGCTTACGAAAACACGCAAGCTTCTGAGTCTCGTATCCGTGATACTGACATGGCTGAACAAATGACCAGCTTCACGAGATACCAAATCTTGACTCAGGCTGCAACTTCGATGCTTGCGCAAGCAAACATGAAGTCTCAGTCCGTGATGAGATTGCTCCAATAATAGGAGTAGAGAAATCAAGGTCCCTAGCAGGGTGGTTGGGGCTAGGGCTTTGGTTTCTCGATTTTCTTTTTAAAAACTTCTCCCTACCTGAAAGCTAATATACCGATGGAATGGAAGAATATTCCTACCAGCAACATACTCCAAGGTTTGAACCTCTAATCCTATTCCTGCAAAAATTCCAGCTTTTTGGAACACATAACCCATTTGAAATTTACCCTGAATATTCCTAAGTGGAACTGAATAATTTTCTTTGGCCTTCAATTCATTTTGGTAAATTAGGCTCAATAAAAATAGAGTTTTATTGGTATTTGGTTCTTCTTTGATTAAGTAGTAAATTGCTAAAAGTTTTGATAGATCCGAAACTCCTTTTGTGCCATCACGGAAGACAGTATCATACAAAAAATATTCAATAAATGGATATTCTGTTGAACTTATTTTGCCTTGTCTCAGATTCTCGATGAAGTATAAAGTAAGACTTTTACTTGGTTTTGCTCCCTTATTAAACAAAGTATTGAAGATTAAAAAGTTTAAGCCGGATGGAATCTCATTAGGGGCAAATGTTTCGTAAAAAAGATAATTTTTTAAACCATCATTCGTTTTTGTCATTGTGGTTTCAGTATAAAATGGCTCGGAAAAAAAACGAGAATTAGGATTGCCTAAAGTTCCATTCACAACTTGGTATTTCGGTCCAATCGAAAAATAAACATATGACTCAGTTTCACCATCTGCAATTTGAAAGTTACCAGTGAAGTCTTTTTGTTCGAATCCAGTGCTTACGGGCGAACGAATCCTTCCCAAGCGAAAAATGGGAGCGATAGAGATAGATGTATCTAAATTTCCTAGATTCAGTTGGGTCTGGAATCCAATCGAATCGCTCCAAAAATACTTATAGTTTAAATTTAACCCCCATAGGTTTTTTGTGGGGAGTTCATTTGTCCATCCTTGCGGAAAGGCAGATCTTGTGATTCTATGGATAGGCTCTTGGATTCTTTTGCCTTCCGCTCCAGGTCCCTGTCTTCCCAATTGGAACTCGAGCGCAAAAGAACTTTTCTGGAAAAATAAAGTAGAATTCGTCCCCAAAAGCAACTGGCTTGAATACGGTCTTTCACCAAAGGAAACGGAGGAGGCATATAAATCCACGGGAGTATACATAGAATGTGCAAACGAATATCCTGTATAGGTCTGGATTGGTTTTGCATCTGGAAATAAACTGAGAAGACCAGTTTGGAGAGGCTTTAATAAAAAAAAGGATTTTGACCGATATCCATAGTCCAGCTTGATACCATTTGTATATTCGCGGTCAGAGAGTAAAAAAACATCATTCTCCCAAGTTAGTTTTATAAATTCCTTATTGGCCTGTCCAAAAACAAAGGCTGGGAAAAAAACGCTGCCCAGAATAAAAATGAAAAGAAAGTATCTTTGAAATAAAACCAATGAATTGTCAGTTGAGGAGACTTATTATTTGAGATGAGAAAAGAATTATTTTTCTTAGAACAACCTCAAGTTATTTTTCCAAAGTTCGATCTATTTATTGATAGGAATATCGCCGTACAGCTAAAAGCCCGAAGGTTTTCACTTCGGGCTTTTTCGTAAATAGAGGCAAAATTTTGCATCTATTGATGATTATTTTGAATCACAAACAGTGCCAAACTTGCTAAAAAATTCGGAAAGAGTTTTACCTCTTTTTTTCTGTTAAAAAATGCTGTCTGCAAAACCTTTATTCTTTCAAATTCACAAAAATCTTCAAAATCTTTTGTTGATAGATAATGTAAGTTAGGTGTGTCATACCAGTGGAACGGCATCAGGTCCGTGACTGGGGTTTTTCCGCTGAATAGAATGGACAATCGAATCGAATAATGGGAAAAATTCGGAAACACTATAATTACTTTTTTACCTATCCGAAGGCACTCTTTAATAATTTCTCCAGGATTCAGAGTTTGTTGGATTGTTTGGTTTAAGATAACGTAGTCAAAACTTTTATCGAGGTGGTGTTTTAATCCATCATCAATGTCACCATGATGAACGTACAATCCTTGTTTAACACATTGAATGATGCAAACATCATCTTTTTCAATTCCTTGTACGCGGACTCCTTTGTTTTTTAAAATCAACATCAACTCGCCGTATCCACAGCCCAGGTCTAGTACTCGTTCACCTGGTTTTATCAAACCAGCAATATAAGAGATATCAGGTCTAAAACTCAAATCAATCCCGAGCGAGGTTTTAACATTCATTAAAAGTTTACCTCGTCTGTAGAATTTAAAAAATCATGAAGAATAGATTTTTGTTCTTCCGAGGGTAGTAAAAAACTATCGTGTCCAGCTGGGTTATTCAATTCCACAAAAGTTACTGGAATGGCATTCACTTCTAGGGACTTTACAATCTCTTCCGATTGGTAAGGAGGGTAGAGCCAATCGGAAGTATAGGCTACAACTAAAAACCGACATTTAACTTTGGATAGAGCAGCTGTTAATTCTTTTCCCGTACCTAAACTAAAGTGATCTAATGCTTTTGTAACATAGATATAGGAATTGGCATCAAAACGATCTACAAAACTCTCACCTTGGTAGATCAAATAACTCCCCACAGCAAAGTCAGTAGATTGAATATTACCTTTGGGTGGTTTTCTCCCAAATTTTTCTCGCATAACTTCGTCGGAAAGATATGTGATGTGACCCATCATCCTTGCAAGAGCAAGTCCTTTTGATGGCCGGCTTTCATGCGAATACATGCCTTGGTTCCAGTTGGGATCAGAAAGAATGGCTTGTCGACCGACTTCATTGAATGCAATTTGCTGTGCAGAGTGTTCGGAACTAGAGGCCATTACAATACAGTTTTTTAGACGGTCTGGAAAGGATACGGACCATTGTAAAGCTTGCATACCACCCATTGAGCCACCAGCCACCGCAAATAATGTTTCGATACCAAAATAGGATACGAGTTTCTCTTGTGCATTAACCATGTCAGCAATGGACACAAATGGAAAACTAGATTGAAAGGGTTTTCCTGTCTTTCCGTTCGTTGTTAGTGGGCCACTCGAACCTTTGCAACCGCCAATTACGTTTGTGGAAATGATAAAGTATTTGTCTGTGTCGAAGGATTTTCCGGGTCCGATATAAAAATCCCACCAACCGGGGCGCTTTTCACCAGTATGATAACCAGCAGCGTGAGCATCACCTGAAAGAGCATGACAAACTAGAATTGCATTATCTTTCTTTGGGGAAAGTGAACCGTAGGTTTCATAGGCAACCTCGAGAGGGGTGATAGTTTCACCGCTCTCGAGAGTCAAAGAATCAAATCTTTGGATTTTTGTCTCGACTATGCCAACAGAAGATTCAGCACTTTCTTTCGGATCGTTTGTTGGCATACTTGTAAATCAGATTTTTTGGAATGCCTCCTCCAAGTCTACAAGAATGTCGTCAATATGTTCTAATCCTACGCTCAATCGAACAAAACCTGGAGTTACACCAGCAGACTTTTGTTCTTCCGCGGTAAGCTGTTGGTGGGTTGTTGATGCAGGGTGAATGGCAAGAGACTTCGCATCACCGACGTTAGCTAGTAGACTGAAAAGCTCCAAACTATCTATAAATTTTTTCGCCTTCTCAACTCCACCTTTGATTTCAAAACCGACGATGGCGCCGTATTGACCTCTTTCGTGGTATTTCTTTGCAATCGAGTGGTTTTTGTCTGAAGGCAGTCCTGGGTAATTTACCCATTCAACCTTGTTGTGTTTTGATAGGAATTCGGCAACTTTTAGAGCATTAGAGGAGTGTCTTTCCATCCGAACAGGTAAGGTTTCCACTCCTTGTAGGATTTGCCAAGCATTGAAAGGAGAAATTGCGGGACCAAGATCACGAAGTCCTTGCACTCTCGCTTTGATAATAAACGCAATGTTCACTCCACCAAATGGTTCAAATTTACCAAAAACATCCCAAAATTTCAAACCATGATAAGAAGCATCTGGCTCAGTGTAGTTTTTGAATTTACCATTCCCCCAATTGAATGTTCCACCGTCTATGATGATTCCACCAATCGAAGTTCCGTGTCCGCCAATGAATTTTGTTAAGGAATGAACGACGATATCAGCCCCATGTTTGAGTGGGTTCACAAGATAAGGAGAAGGTAAGGTGTTGTCAATGACAAGAGGTACGCCCACTTCTTTTGCAACCTTACTAACGGCAGCAATATCCAAAGTATCCAACTTAGGATTTCCTAGAGTTTCTGCATAAAAGGCTCTTGTTTTATCATTGGAAGCCTTTCTAAAATTTTCCGGATCAGAAGGGTCAACAAAATGAACTTTGATTCCCATTCTAGGAAATGTATAGTGGAGGAGGTTGTAAGTACCTCCATACAAAGAAGCCGAGGCAACAATTTCTTGACCCGCTTCCACAATGTTTAAGAGAGCCAGGGTTTCCGCCGATTGTCCCGATGCCGTTGCAAGTGCTGCTACTCCACCTTCTAAGGCTGCAATTCGTTTTTCCAAAACATCAGTCGTTGGGTTCATCAAACGAGTATAGATATTTCCAAATTCTTGTAGGCCAAAAAGCCTTGCTGCATGGTCTGTATCCTTAAAAACATAAGAAGTTGTTTGGTAAATGGGAACAGCTCGGGATGTTGTAGTAGGGTCAGGTTCTTGACCGCCGTGTAGGACTAAGGTTTCTGGTTTAAAATTTCTAGGCATGGTTCTCTCCAAATCATTTCCATTCAATAAATTGGCATCTAAAAAGTCAACCAAAAATCCATTAAAATGAAAAAAGCATCCACTTTAGCAGATATAGGCATGCGGGTTTATTTCTTATTTTGTATATGGTTTCGTTCGATACTTAAGTTACTGGTATGAACCGAATTGCATTGCCTTTCCTATTCCTGTTGCTCCTAGGTTTTTCAGGAAACCTATTTGGTCAAGTTTGGATACCTTCGGGAACGGAATCGCGAAGACCCTCAGCTCTGCAGTTTGATGCAGGTGCATCTAGTTTTCAAAAAGATTACTACGGATATATTTCTCCCAATTTTACATTTAACCATGGTTCCAAGTTTGGTTATTCCTTTTCAGCACCAGTTAATTTTTTAGCAGTTGATAGAGATCCATTACTTCAGAATTCCAAACCCGGAAAAGTTCGGGAGATGGACTACAACAGTCGCAACGACTACGCTCGTGTTTTAAATTATATCTCGTATGGTACATACAATGAACAAGTGCCAGGAAAAGTAACGGCTTCCGTATATGCAGGAAGGATGGTAGATGGTTATATTGGGCATGGAACAATTGTAAATAAATACCAAAGTTCATCTCGATTCG
>JALOTI010000110.1 GCA_025457985.1 Leptospira sp. | reverse complement strand
TATTGTTCTGGAGAAATGCCACGCAACGGGGGAGTGTCCAGAGAAGGACCACAGTTCACCCCTTGTATGGATACAGCAGTTAAGGCAAAACATTTGAGAGAGAATTTTAAAAACCTATTTCTTGAAAGAACAAACGGGCTATACGGATCCAATGGGCGCATCCTTCTAAAGAGATTAGGCACATTATGGCAGAAGATTGTTATTTTATCACTCTTTTTCCTAATTTTCAACGATTGTTCTACTTTTTTTCGGAGGAAACCCCAATTCGATCGAATCCGAATCGAAGGACTCAAAAGCTTTTTTGAAGAACCAGCGATTGCAAAACTTTTAGAAACCCGCAGACCAGCGCCTCGCAAGCCCGAAGCGATATCAGCGATCATTCTACACAATTCTGGTAAATTAAAATGGACAGATTACGTAAAACGCTCTCTCGAAAACGAGTTTATGATTCATTTTTTTGTCGATGCAAAGGGAGAAATCTATGGGGACCCAAAATTTCTAACAACTGTTTGGATAGCATCTCCAGGAATTGATGAAGAATCAATCCATATTGCCTATGAAGGTAGCCCAGAATCACTGACTAGTAATACAATTCAAAAGCAAACACTTGCACAATTAGTTCAGCAACTTTCAGAATCAATATACATCCCCAAGTCCAATTTTGATATTGTTTCCAAAAAAGGAATCTTTACCCACAACCAAGCCAAACGTCGGTTTGGTGGATTTGTAGACTTTTCGTCCTGCGGTGGGGAACCAGCTCTCAAAGAATTACTACTCGCGATCGAAGGAACCTATTTTGAGGAGGAGAATTGGAAGGATCGATTTGAATCTGGTTGGGTTTTAAAAAAAGAAAGTAAACAGATTCTGAAAGATACATTCAAACCCACAAACGGTCGAGGGATTACCAAAGCCGAAAAAGTTGTACTTAAATCAATCGAATCCGATGAGTTAGGTTATCCAACGGAAGCTTACCGGGTGAAGTATACTTTTAGAGGAAAAATCAAACCGACTTGTGTAGTACTCCACTATACAGCAATTCCCGATTATTTTAATTCTTTGCGCACCTTGGAAGCAAGAAACCTAACGGCTACCATTATGGTAGATAAAGATGGAAAGGCTTACCAATTGGTGGACCTTCTCGAAGATAGAGCGGCAGCGGCTACAGGCACAAACGACAACTGTATTCAAATTGAAATTGTTGCAAAGGATACTGCCGAACTATTTGCACAGCCAATCCAAACAGAAAAAGTTAAAGAACTTGTTTTAGAATTATGTAAATATTACAAAATTCCACTTACGAATGAGTTTATTGAAAGTTATTCGGGAATTTTCAGCCACAGCCAAGCAAAAAAAAGATGGGGTGGATCCATATTTTTAAATGCAAAGGATTTTGATCCAGGGGAAGAATACATGGAACATATACTAACATCGATCGGTGGAAAATACTATCCAGAGCCTCAATGGAAAGATCGAAAGTCGATGACATGGGCTATTTTATTTCGAAATTTCCAACCATAAAAAAGGAATCTATGAACAATATTTTTTTCACCAAACAGATCTTTTATTACGCCGGTATTCTTGGAATATCATTTATATTAAACTGTGCTAATCCCGAGTTTGACTACCATCTCACACAAAAAGAGGCAGAATCACGCGCAAATATGATATCTAATATAGCGTATGATCTTCAAATCCAATTGACCAATTCAGATGAGTTTAGCGGAAAAGTTACCATTTTATTTGATAGCAACTCCAAATCCGATTTGAGACTGGACTATTTTTTGGGGAAATTAGGTTCAATTCGTACAAACGATACAGATTTATCACCAGCTGAAATTTATAAAAATGGAGTCATTTGGATTCCTGGAAATCTACTGCTTAAAGGAAAAAACAAAATTGAAATCCAATTCCAGACTCCCTATTCAAGATCTGGAAACGGCTTACATAAGTTTGTTGATCCTGACGATAAAGAAACTTATATCTATTCTCAATTTGAGGCTTTTCATGCAAACAAAATGTTTCCATGTTTTGACCAGCCGGATCTAAAGGCCACATTCAAACTTTTGGTCCAAGCACCAAAACAATGGATGGTTATCTCTACCACTTTACCAACAATTGCGAACGATCCGAAAGATCTTAATTTACGGAACTTTGATTTTCCAAATACAAAAAAGATATCCACTTATGTGTTTTCTTTACATGCAGGACCATATCAAATTTGGGAAGACAAGTATGAAAATCTTCCACTTCGGCTTCTCGTTCGAAAATCTCTCGCAAGATATGTAAATCCTAAAGATTGGTTTTTGTTCACCAAACAAGGATTTGAATTTTTTAATCCTTATTTTGGAATACCTTATCCTTTTGAAAAATATGACCAAATCATTGTGCCTGAATTCAATTTTGGTGCTATGGAAAATGTGGCGGCCGTCACTTTCTCCGAAAGATTTGTTACAAGATCAGAGATGACTCGTGCTCAGAGAGAAAATCTATCAGATGTAATTTTGCATGAGATGGCTCATATGTGGTTTGGAAATCTCGTAACAATGAAATGGTGGAATGGCCTTTGGTTAAACGAAAGTTTTGCGACATACATGGCAAGTTTAGCGCAATCCAAAAATACAGAATTTCAAGAAACTTGGATTAGCTTCTTTGAAAAAATGAAACAATGGGCGTATGAAGAAGATTCTTTTTCTACAAACCACCCAATCGAAGCAAAGGTCAAAAATACAGAAGATGCGTTCACTCAGTTTGATGGCATAACCTATGGAAAGGGTGCTTCAGTTCTCAAACAGTTGGTTTTTTTTATAGGTGAGGAAAGTTTCCAAAGAGGGGTTCAAAATTATTTAAGGAGATACTCATATTCCAACTCAACTCTTAAGGATTTTTTGGCTGAACTAGAATTCGCTAGTGGATTTCCGATGAAAAAATGGTCCAAGGATTGGCTTGAAACAAAGGGAACTAACGAGATCAGTTTTTCATATGTTTGTAACTCGAACAATTTGTATTGGAAGATAGTACAGAATAACCCAGGAAGTGAAAATAAATTACGCGACCACAAATCGACCATCGGAGTTTATAAATTCAATAAGGCAGATAAAACTTTAGAGTTTACGAATGCACCAATATTGTATTCAGGAAGGTCTACCACGGCGGTTTCTCCACTTCCTTTTTGTCCTGACTTTATTCTTGTGAATGACGAAGACCAAGACTTTGTCATTTGGAATTTCGAAAGTATAAATGCAGATGATCTAAAATTTGTCTTAGCGTATGACCCATCTCCTTTTCGAAAGCTCATCCTTTGGGTAAGTTACTACAAACAAGTTTTAAATGGAAAAGAAAGTTTTGATTCCTTTTACAGCATTGCAAAAGAAATACTTACGATTGAAAAAGATACAAAAATTAAAAAATGGATCTTAAACAGAATTGCCTCCGACAGTGGATATAGCTACGTAACAAGTAGATACTGGTTTTCCGAATCACAAAGGATTGATGACCTTTCAAAGCTAGGCGAACTCTTATGGAAACAGCTAGAATTGGAAAAGCCTAATTCAGATGACCAGAAGTATCTTGTTTCAGCGATTATTGATGCAACGTATACGGAAGAACAAATTCAAAAACTATATTCTTTAATTGAAGGAAAAATCACAATCCCAGGATACAAAATGGATCAAGACCAGAGATGGTCGGCTATAGTCAAAATCAGCGGATTGAGTAAAGATAGATCAAAAATCCAAAAGCTGATTGATTCGGAGAAAAAAATTGATACCTCCAGTCGAGGTGTAAATTCGAGCTTCGCGGCCCTCGCAGCCGAACCAAACCCAGCTATCAAACGACAGTGGTTGGATACACTTCTTTCTCCAAAAAAATCTAATCTCTCATCTTCCACGTTACGAACAGTATCTTATTCGTTGTTTCCCGAGAATCAAAAGGATATCCAACTACAATTTTTTGATTCATACTTAGATGCATTAGCGAATTTTAATGCATTCGATGATGAGAATTATTTAGATGGTTTTGCAAAGAGCCTCAGTCCAGATTTTTGTATGGATGAAACTTTACTCATTCTGAAAAAATTTTCCGCGAACCACAAACGTCTTCCAGCGCCAATTCAAAAAACTATCCTTAAGCAGATAGATTTAGAAACTCGTTGTCTTGTTATGCGAAAGAAAAATAAAGAATAAAATCCCGATTTAAAATATGAAATTCCTTCGTTCTAGTTGTATTGTATACCTGATTCTTTTTGTTTCCTGTGCTCACACTGGATTTGGGCCCAATGGAATCTTGTTTAACAAAACTAAAATCGGAATGTATGGAACTGGAAAACAAGGAAGCCTTCGATCCGAAGCCTGTGCCCATTCCTACTTAGGACTCATATCTCTCGGATCAGCGTCCATTGAAGTATTAAAAGCACAGTCAAAAATCAATGTGGTAACAGAAACAAATTGGAAAACCTTTTCTATTTTGGGTTTGTATTCGAATCTTTGTGTAGAAATCTATGGAGATTAAATTCAAAGGTGTTAATCGTTTTTTCGGAGCCCTCGCTATGTCGTTATTGAGATCCAAGAGATTTATTTTCATCTTATTCACGTTATTTGGATTATCAGTAACGCAATGTGCAAATCTCAGTCTAAATCCACAGGGTCTTGGCCCGACGGGGATCATTTTTTCACATTACGAACTTGGGGTATCCGAAAGAAAATTGACCGGAGTACCTTTAAAAAAAGGGAAGTCTTGCGTCCAACGAATTGGTTTTTTTTACACTCGCGGAAACGCAAGTATCCAATCCGCTGCCAATCAAGGTAACATCAAAGAAGTCTTTCGAATCAATAAAGAAGTGCTCAATGTGCTTAGTCTGTATACCGAGCTATGTACAATTGTTTGGGGAGAGTGATTTATTTTCCCCGAGCAACTGAATCTAACATATCTGGATAATCAGAGATGATTCCATCAACTCCACATTGTATCAACCTTAGAGCTTCTTTTTCAGAATTCACAGTCCAAGGAATGACTTCAATTTTGGATTTGTGAGCTGTATTCACAAAACTTGGTGTCACATACAAAAAGTAAGGTGAAATGATATCTGCATTCAGCTCTTTTGTAGTTTCTAAAATGGTTTCCCGATAAGAATTGCCCATACCAAAAGTCATAAGAAATCCTTGGAAGTATGTGGGCGCAAACAAAGCACTGGTCCGGATCTTAGGATTTAAAGATTTAGAAACAGGTAACGTCCTCATATCAAAGGATTGAATTGTAGTTCGATCCACAAACTTATATTTCTCAATGGCTTTGACCAAAAGGTTGGTGTGTTCTTTGACCACATCATCCGAAACCTTATACTTGTCCGGAAATTTGGTTTCGATATTAAAAAGATATTTTTCTTTTGTAAGTTTTTCGACGGTTGTAACCTTTTCAAAAAATTCTTCTATGGATAGAAGTTTTGTATTTGGAACTGGAATTTGTTTTGGAAAATTTGAGTTCTTCCGGCTACCACAATCTAACTTTTGCAATTCGGCAAGGGTAAGTTCATAAAGCGAAATTTTAGAAATTTCGGAACCATCTTCGTTTTGGCAAATTGTTGGATTGGTTTCCGAATCATGGTGGATCACTACTCGTTTGTCCTTTGTTAGAACAGTATCAAGTTCAAGGGTGGTCATTTTAAATTTGATAGCCTCTTCGAAGGCAGGCCAAGTATTTTCCGGCTTTAATCCCCTTGCTCCTCGGTGTCCCTGCAAATCTAAATCGGCCCTTTGGCGCTCTGATTTTTCTACTGTAGCGCAGTCTACAAAGCTAAAAAGGATAAGTGAAAACGTGATGATTGTGCAGAATTGTCGAATTTTGGTCATTTATAGTCTTTCCGTCATTTTATAATCTTTCTTATTTATTGCATCGGGAAGGATTTTTCTTTCATTTTTGCAAAAAAAAATCGATTGGGAGAGCCTTGTTTTGCGAATTCGGTCCCCCAAAACTCTAGAACGTTTTTTCAAGAATCGCTTGCTTCTTGCAAATAACTAGGATTTGCTTCGATTAGCATAACAGGGAAGCTTGTTTGCACAAAAAAAAAAGAGTACGAACACCGAGTTCTAGCATACCGGCGTCGTACTCCAGAAAGGAAATTTAGCGTAACTTAATTTCCGTATTTGAATCCGGTTCTGTCCAATAAATTCCGAAATGCTCGGTCTTGACTTGAACGTTCCGGACGTTATTTGGGCGATTTTTGAACGTTCCCAACGTTATTTTTGAATTTTTTTTTAAATATGGAAAAGATTAACTTATTTCGACTCACTCGTGAACGTAGAAAGCTCTCTAGGATAGAGCTATCCGAAAAGCTAGATATCCCTCGAACGGCTCTTGAGATTTTAGAATCGGACGATTGGATTCGTAGCAAATTCGAATATGTAGTGCTAGTCGCAAAAGCTCTCGGAATATCACTGATCGAACTCATCAAACAAAATTTTGACTACGACCTTGAGAAAGAGTTTTATAATGAAGAAGAATTTGAAGAAATCGTAGCGAGATATGCAAATGCGCGAGTGACTCTGATCCTATCGGAGTTAAAACTTTTCTGTCGAAATGCAAAACTTCGCTTAGATGATTACGATATCACAGAACTTTCGTTTTCTATGGGCAATTTACATAAGTTGATTACTCTAAATCAAAAGTTAGAGAGAGACGAAATTTCCACTGAAGAAGCCTTATGTGAATTTCCACCGAAATGGGGCCGGTTCAATAACCGACAAAACAATATCCAGGAATCCAATATCTAATAAACGCTGG
>JALOTI010000109.1 GCA_025457985.1 Leptospira sp. | reverse complement strand
AGTAAAAAAAGCTCAAAAACTTTATTTTTGGGATTGGTCCCAAGTTGACGATCCAGGTGCTCGTTTTGAAAATTTCGTTGCGAGCCATATATTAAAATATTGCCACTTCCATGAGGACTACAATGGAGATAAAATGGAGTTACGATACATTCGAGATACGGAAGGTCGTGAAGTAGATTTTGTAGTCTTAAAAAACAAAAAACCTATCTTTGCTGTTGAATGTAAAACTGGTGATAAGAGTCGGAGCAAACATTTAGAATATTTTAAATCGAGGCTTAAGATTCCCAAAATTTTCCAAGTCCATCGTGGAAAATCGGATTTTGGAAATGAAGACTTAGATGGTAGAGTTTTGCCATTCACAAAATTTTGTGAAATAGCAAAGATGGTGTAGGATCAATAGTATTCCAATTTCTAATTTTGGATTACCATCTCTTCGGGATAAATATAAGCGGACAGTTTTCCACCTAACCCACAGCCAGTATCTACAAATAAATGATTGCCATACTTTTTCACCCGGTCGATTGGGAGATGCCCCTGAACTACCAGCTTTGATGTAACATGACTTAAGTTCGGACGAAAACAAGAATAGATTAAATCTTTAAGACCTTGTTCTTCGATTGTCTTTCTATCATCTAAACCCGCATGACTAAAAAATGCGAAGTTATTTTCATACGAAATGGATAATTTTGAATACAGCCATTCCAAATGATTTGGCTTCAAATCAAAGTGGCTCAATATTTTATTTTTTCTCTCTTCCGTATCTCCATATAGATCTATAAATGATAAAAATTCGTATTCGTGATTCCCAAGCAAAAAAACAGCGGGGCGATCCAATTCCATCAATATATCTAATACTTCCGATAATTCGGATCCATAATCAAAATAATCACCTAAGAATATCAATTTGTGGTTCGGAAAACTCTTGCATTGGTTTAGAAGACTCTGGAGTGGAATTTTCTTCGCATGAATATCTCCGACCGCAATCCAATTCTCATGTTCATTCGTTTTAATTTTTGGAAATATGATCTAATACCTCACCCACAGTGCCAAAATTCAAAGAGAATCGTTGCCCATCTCTCCAAGCCCACAATACAATTGTTTGTCCAAATGCATTGTTGATAATTTTCGTTCTAAAACTCGTTCTATTTCGCGAACATAACTAGAGTTGACCCTTCTTTCTGGTGGAGGGATGTCTTCTGTAAGATCTTGCCTGATATGTTCCGCGAGAATTTTTGTCTTTGGACTTTTTTCGAGAATAGAAAGAATGACCGCGATAGTTTGAGGATCTTCTTCCCTAACAAGATTTACCAAACTTTCTATTGGGAATTTTATAAAATTATAAAACGGCGGATAAAGTTCTTCTTCGAATTTAAACCCTTCTTTCTTTTCCGCAAAAGTTTCTACATACAATTCTGGAAACCATTCCTGAAGAAAACCATCTGCTTTCGTTTCACCACCTAAGTAGGAGTAGCTCATTAGTTCTGCTTGTATTTCCAATTGGAGTTTCTGATAGACTTCTTTGTCAGATATAATTCCTTGTGCCCATTCCTTTAAAAATTCAAATACCAACTTTTTTGGTTTTCCAAAAAGAGCGGATAATCTCTCCTCATCGGTCATATCTTCAAAAAGGATAATGGACTTTATATTTTTCTCGATATCAAACTCCTCCCGAAATCCAGGAAAGTATGTACGGAAAAGTTCAACTTTTGTATTCATAACTTTCTTTTACCTCTCATATATTTTTCTAAGAAATGATAGTGGAAATATCCAACGACATAAACTCTCTACCTGATGTTTCGAATGATCTTCCCAAAGAATTCGAAGAGGAACCAATAGATATTGTTCCTGTTGGACTAGAATATCAGAAAAACCATTCGATCTATCTTGAATCTCATCGAGACTGATCCGAATCTCTGGATTTTGAGCCTGAAAAACAATACGTATTGGATTCAAAAAACATTGAACAATTGGATCATACAAAAGGCTGATTTCTATATCAGTAAGAATATCTGTTTCTTTTTTAAGTCTTTGTTTCGTATTTGAAAGATTCCCCCCAAGTATACCATACAAAATAGGCACAAAAGTCTTGTTATCCCATATCATCGCAAATTTGATTGGTTCACCTTCTATGCGTGCATACCAAAAGAGAGAATTTTTTAAAAGCAATGGGTCTATGCTCTCTGCGGATTTCCATTCTATCATTCCGGGAAGTGTATCTACTCTAAAACTGGTAACCATTTGAAGCTGGCTACCAATCCAACTTGAAGAATTGGTAATTCCAAGATCCATTTCTTTAAATGTATCGGGTGTTATTCGATATTTTTTACTTCTAAAAAACTTCGAACTTACAAAGTCTATTGTTTGTTTCATGATCACCTCCCTTCGATTCAAAATTGTCACTGTACGACAGTTAATTTAAATCAAGGCTCAGTATAACATCAATAGGCTTTTGTCAAGAAAAAAAATATTACGCCGAAATAAAAAGTATCTACCGCTTATCTTTCCCTAGTAGGGTTGTTTTGTGATTCTGAATCCAAATTCTTTGTCTCTTCTTTGGATTTTTGATTGTCTTGGTTCAAATTTGCTCCTTTTTCCTTCATCCTTTTATAATATTCGGTGGATTTCATTTCTAGATCTATTCTCAATGCTTCTTCAAAATCCATTTCCATTTTTGTACCTCACTTTGCTTTTACTTAGACGTGGAGAATATAAACTCAATTATTTTTTCCTTACTCAAAATTTATATGCAGACAACCAAACATCTGTTGCTGCACACTGTTCCGAAATGGCAAAAAACCTCTCAAAAGAACAACAGCTTCTACAAGGACTAGAAATACTTTTACTCGGCAACGAGTGGTATATACGAGGTCAATCGAGGAACCAGTTAGGCGAGACAGCCAATGTCGGAGATATGTATATCCGATTCGAGGAAATTCATAATATAGATGGTGGTTATGAAGAGCAACCTGAATCAGATGAGACGGATGCGGAAGCCTATGAAAAAAGAAGGACATCGCTTCAAGAAATCCTTCGAAAACGATACTCAAATTACATTAAAGAAGTTGAATCCAAATTTAAGGTAAATATCAACTTCCAATCCAAGATTTGTAATTTAAGGAATGAGAATAACGAGACCAATTTTCAAATCGCAAAAACCATTATATCAAAAATTGCTTATTCGAGTAGTGATGACGCTCTGAAAGTTGCACTTAGCAATTGGGAAGACAAACCTGCCTTTTTGACCTTCCTAATTGTTTTAAAGTATGCAATCAAATTTCAATTTCCGATCGAATTCAAATACAATAAACTGATGAGACTGATCTCCAGTGATAGGAGAGTTTATCCACGAAGTATCGCTCTCATCAATGGCAACCTTGGAATCATTGCCTATGATAAAAATGATCAAAACACAAAATCTTTCCTTTTGGGTCGTATCCATTCTCCTAAGCTAGATTTTTATTCGGACTTATTAAAATCGAAAGAAAATAGTGTTACTTTGCCCAATTTTGATTTGGTAACCTACCTCTCGACAGATCCTAATGCAAAGTTTCAAAAGCAGGAGATCACATATACGATCTGGATGGCTAAAAATAATTTAGATTTTTTCAAACATACCTCCACTCTTCCATTTGAAATCAAGGAAGAAGACTCTATAAAAAATTTTGCCATTGTCGAAATCAAAACCTTCAACGAATTTCAAATCTTCGATCTACTTTTCAATTACCACACCTATGCAAAGCTAGTGGGTCCCCCCTCTGCCGTAGAAAACTTTAAAAAGAAATTGAAATCACTTTCAGAATTCTATGAAGAACAAACGAAAAAACCTGGCAAAAAGGCCTCTCCGAAAAGAGGCAAATGATTCTTGTTAAAGGAACAAGACTTATTTTTTTGCTAGATGCTTCTCAATCCTCATGATCGAGAAGAGTACTCCTAGAAACGGTAGCAAAAGTAGAATGGAACCAAGCACAATCAGTCTTGTGTTTGTAAAAAATTCCTCTTGTGCATTTTTCGAATTTAAATCGGAAAGACCGTTTGCATACAGATCAAAATACCTTTTGTATACTTTGCTTTGTCGTATATCCGTTATAAAGTCGATTTCTTCTCCTTGGTAGTTCATTACTGCATACGGAGAGACTCCAGCTTTCATTGATTCTTTCAAATACTCTTCCAATTTATCAGCCGCATCTTCTTGGAAGGACTCCTCAGCAAATTGATAACTTAGATCGGAGCTAACTCGCTCCTTGGATTTTTCAAAGAATATCTCCCAATATTTTGGTGTTGTATCATTGATGACCGCATCTAAACTTTCATTCAATTCTGCGGCTGGCAATTTACGTAGTTCATCGCTCAGCTGTCCTCTAACAATTCCTATTCCTTTCGTGCGGACCAAATTAGACAAAGTAGCTTCGTAATCCTTTTTGATGGATAGAAGCAGTTTGGTTGCTAGTTTTTCCGTGAGCGGAGCTTCTTGTTTGGTGAGGGAATTATTTTGTTCTCCTAAACCCGCACTACTTTTTTTGAACTCTTGTGGATTGAATTCGATTTTTGGATACTTCTGATTGAATATAGGACGTATGATAGAATACGAATATGCAAATACATTCCAAACTATCACCAATACCAAGAGCAACATAAGCCCCATCCCCAATACCCTTGCAACTTTTGAAACAAAATCTTCTAATTTTTCTATATTGATCATTCAATACCTCTCGTATGTTTTAATGATCAAATGATAACAAAAGTATTTAAGTTTTTCGGAAAACTTAGTTCCGAAGTGATACAAAATATATTTTAATGTTGGACTACTAGAAAATCTGAGTTTATTAAAGAAATAGATAGACAAATATTAAAAGAAGTTGAATACAATAGCAAACTTCTGATACTCTCATAAAGCAAAGGTTACGGCAGATAACTTCCAAGGCCAGTGCACTCCTAGAGAATCAGGACTAGTTCAGTCTTCGGAAAATAGTTTTCCGAAAATCTCCAATCCTTTTATGATACTAAAAGGTTGGCCTAAAGTTAATACAAAATTTCAAACATTCTATCTAGTTCTTACGGTAGATTGAATTTCTTTCAATAAAACGAACCTTTCCTGATTTGCGAATGGCTTCATTCAGAACTTCGATTCCTGGATCCCGAAGAAAACTAATTTTGTAGGAGTGGTTGCGGGCGTTTATTTCTGTTAGTTTTTCGATAGGAAAATCTTTAAATATAGTCCGGATCGCCGACTCATCCAAAGACTCCGTTAGCGAAAAAACATACTCATTCGGAACAAAATCAATTCGATTTTCCAAAGCCGGTTTTGCCTCTCCCCCCAGTCTACAAGAAACCAGGAGGAAACTCAAGAGAAAATACCGCGAAAATCTACTGTAGACTAACACTGACTCCTGTTACTTGCTTCAAGTGTTTGATCGAGTCATTTGCATTGATCGCCTTACCATACCGAGTTGTTCCCGTGAGGGAGGTCTCTGTCTGGCCACCATCGATCAATTTCTGGATTACTTCAGTAAAGGTAAAGGATGGATTGTAAGCCCAAATTAGGGCTGCAACACCTGCTGCGTTTGGTGATGCCATAGAGGTTCCATTGATACTTATATAGGCAGTATTCGAAGGCGCCCAAGCGGTGAGGAAAAAATCGCCAACCACCGCCCCACCGTTATTGACAGACAGGTCGCTTACATATCTATAACCTATTGAGCAATTCGTTCCAGAATTGATGCAGGCAGGAAGTGTTCTGGAATTGGAATAGATAAATGAGTAGCCAACACCATTTACAGTTCTTCGACAAAATTTGGTTACGATTGCGTTGCTTCTATTACTATCATTGAGTGCTATAAGTGTTCCTGATGGATACGGGTTCCCTGCCGTACTCGATGTATACATTTCTGTATAATCATAACAAGTTGAACCAATACTTTCACCGTCAGATATTATAGTTTGATATAGATTTACATTAGTCGAATTATTTGGAATCGTAAAATTTTTATAAACTGTTCTGTTCATACTCGACGAAACTGAGGTCGGGCTGTTGTAAGGAGGTGTAAAATTGAAACCGATCACCGAACAATCTAACGGCAAATATAAACCTTTTAGAGTCACTGGAGTGCTGTTAATCGAAAAGCTACAAGAACGATAACCCCAGTCAACCATCCCGCCAGTTCCACCTGCTATCCATCCACTTCCGTAATTGGATGCACCTTCCTCATATTTTACCTCTTCACCATACAAACTAAAAATATTTGTCCCTGGTGCTCCAAAATCTACTGTTCTACTACTAACCGTTGCATTGGTATCAAAATTAGAAAAAGTAGCTCTCACATAGCTTTGATCAAGGGCTCCAATACAAACGATATTCGCGCTCGTGTTTTTGCATGGAAATGAATTTCCTGTACTTAAATTCGTGTTTTCATTTCCTGCAGCTACAACGACTAGGACATTATTTGTTCTAGCATATTCAATAGCATCATGTATCAGAGAACTGTAGCTTGTGCCTCCCAAGCTCATGTTTATAACTTTCGCTCCATTTCGAACTGCAAAATAGATACCATTCGATACTGTTGTATTATCTCCACCACCAAGACTCATTTCGTACGGTTTCAAGTCATGCTGCAAAGCATGCATGAGATCGGCGGCTTGGTACATGATTTTTTTGGGTACACATCCGACATTGAGCAACATACACCTGGCAAACCAGTTAGTATCTGGAGATCAGATGCTAGTTCTTCTCTGAAGTTCATTGTTTCAGAAGAAAAGGGAAATGGCGAAGATTTGTTAGTCGTCTTTTCAA
>JALOTI010000108.1 GCA_025457985.1 Leptospira sp. | reverse complement strand
CTGCTGAAACGAAACGTACCTTCCAACGGCCGGCATTGATATTAAATATCGTATACTGTGGTGCATTCGAAAAGCTAGTGGCTCCTGAAGCTATCGATGCTGGCATAACACCCGCAGTTGGTCGGATTGTTCCACCATTCGGATCGATGATTTCTAGGCTATACGTTCCAGTGAATGAAAAACCACCTGGCGTTCGAACCGAACCTGCGAGATGCCCGCGACCGTTATTTGTGATGATTGGAGTATTTACCGTAACTGTGCCACCACCAGATCCTACCTCCACTGGGAAGTAAGTTGTTATACCATTTTTTTCAATTCTAAGTTGGTAGCTACCTGGAGAGAGGAATGGAAAACTATAAGATCCATTTGAAGACGATACAACTGTTCCAACAACTTGGTCTTGTCCTGCAACACGAACCGAAGGGACAGAACAATTTGGTGAATCAAAAGATCCTGCACAATCTCTTCGGATATCAGCAGTAAAATTACCACCGACTAGCCTTCCCAAGGTTATATTGGCACCACTCACTACACCCGTTGAGATTGCGTCAGTTACTGTACCTGTTACAAGTGCTCGAGGAGAGTGAACCACTGTCCCTGCCACTTGGAAAGTAACGGAGTTAGTCGCATATAGATTGGACGCGATAGAAGATGTATCCACCCGAAGGGAACTAGGAGAGAGATAACTAACTTGGTGGGAAGGGGCTACCCGATCCACGACGATCAACTGATATGAACTTTGTTTGAAGTTGTATTCAGTTCCGTTGATTACATCCACAGACGCAGAGGAATCATTTTGCTTCGCAATTGTAGTCGCCTGCGAAAGTAAGGTGGCGTTTCCAGAACCTAGGCTATAAAGCGCATATGCTACTCGACCCGAGTCATCATTTGTAAACTGTGCGGGAAGAGTTGTTGGAATGGTTACTACATAGGAGTTTCCATTAAAAGCAAAGGCTCCGTTAGATGTGGTAGTTATATGTGCCAGATTCGATCCGCCAGGTCCCGTATTTCCCAAAAGAACAACGAAGAGTCCTGTTTGGTTGGTATGTGTTGAATTGATCGTTGGTGCATTGTCTCTGACAGAGATGGTGCCTGCAATTTGCGATCGACCTGTAATGCTTGTCATACCGACCGTTCCTGCATTGAAGCTAGATCCGTTTAGTGTAACAGAAAGTGGATTCACAGAACATGGCTCGCTGTTTGATCCGCAGTAGTTCTTAAAGCCCGGAGCCGAAATATAGTACGCCCATACTCCGCTGGCTGCAAGAAAGGATACCTCAGACGTGGACGGGTTTACATCATACAATTTGTTTCCATATGTCTGGTAGAAATAAGGTCCCGTTCCTTGATTTGCAATCAGGCAGGCTGCTGTTGGATTTACCGCACAAGAACAAATAGCTCCTGTTGGATTCAACGCACAGTTTTGTCCAGCGACGGCACTCATTGCTTCAATGATCCAAAGTTTTACAGCATTTCCTAATAACGGATCATCTATCAGATAAAAAATCCGAGATGGCGCTTGCACGTTGGATGGTTTGAAATTGATAACAGCTCCATTTACGTGGTTCCCGTTCTGGTCTTGAACAAATCCTACAACTTGCGAAGGTTTTGCGACGATTGCAATTGGGTTTGGCAAAGTAATCTGCTTTTGTCCCCCGTCAGCCGCTGCAGTAAATAGAAAGGATTGAGAAACCGTGAAAAAAAGAGGACTGCTGACTTCGATCGTGTAAACACCATCGTGTAAGTCGCTACCTTCAATTTGAAAACTACCATTCCCTGTAATCGTGACGGACGATACAATAGCACCTTGTTGGTTCTTGAGTTTGATAGTGAAAAGAGTAGAAGAATCTGTAGGAATCGCTCCATTGAGGATAGAACCTGATACGAGAACATCGCTAATCGTGGATGCAAGCCAAGGAATGCTTGTATCACCAAGATTGATTTGTGATGTTTGGTTTGGATTTGTTCCTGGAAAAGTAACGTGGATGCTGTCGGTGACTGTTCCAAAGGGTTGACCTGAAACTTCCACACCGGCGCCAATATAGACTACCGTATAATTCCCATTAGGCAATGGATTGATGACGATTTGGTAAGCACCATTCCCATCTGTTGTATCGGATCCAACTACGTTTCCTTCTTGGTCGCGAATCTCAACCAAAACACCTGCAACTGGACCAGACGGCACCACAACACCACCGTTATTATAACCGGGTGTTGTTACGATTCCAGAAAACTCAGTAGGTCCAGCCGTGTAGAATCTTCTTTCTGCAAAGAGATTGCCGACATCCACTGTCGTGTAACTGGGTTGAGTTGGGTTAAATACAAATGAAAAGTCTTGGTAGGTGTAATTCAGACCGAAGCCGTCATTGATTAGAACACGATAGTTGTTATTTGGTAGATTGTTGATTAAAAATTCAAAACTCCCATCGGGATTTGCATAGACTTCCGAAACGACGGAAGACCCATTTCCATTGGCAACTTCTATACGAACTAAAATTTGAGTGAGGTCAACACAAGCAGGTGGAAGAGGTGCACCAGGTCGTCCGCAATTATCATTAGAAGGCACTCCTGAAATAACAGGAACAATGGTTCCTATGATGCGAGCTGGCCCTTTTGTCGGGATCTCTTGCTGAGCGTTGTTTCCAGGGACACCACCAGGGTTTGTTGGGCTTACGGAATCATTGGGAGTGGGGAGGGGGACACCGTTCGAGTCTGGAGGCGTTCCAAGTCCAGTACTACTGGCGTCGGAAACTGCTCCTCCCGTTCCTAAAAGGAACCAAAAAGGCATAGACCTCTTCTTACGGGAACATCCCACCAAGGCCATAGATAAAATGACGAGAAAACAAAACATTCCTCGTAGTCGCATAGATTCACCTCAATTCAGATTCGCTTATTGGCTTTTCGGCCAAAATTTCTTTCAATTGACTTCGGGATATTCCTAAGGAAGAACCGAAGTATCACATTTGTAGGGGTATCCCGTACAGAATGCAAACATTTTTTTTGTGAAAGGAACATTTTTTGACATGTTTGTGTCCGAGTGCTTTGCCCTAGACTTAGCCGGCAGGGAAGGCATTTATGGACAGATATGGAGATATTTGGATTCGACTTGGGAAGTGGGAAACTCCTAATCATACCATTTACCTACGGATTTGTGGGATGGGTTACAAATTGGCTCGCGCTCAAGATGACTTTCTATCCTCTACGTTTTGTCGGAATTCCTCCTTATTTGGGTTGGCAAGGGATTATCCCTCGTAAAGCCCATAAAATGGCAAGTAAGTCAGTAGACGTAATCACAGAACGCCTGCTAAATATCCAAGAAGTATTTGCAAAAGTAGATCCCAAAAGGGCTGAAAAAGTTTTTTTACCTGCAATGGAATCAAGCATCCGTTATACGATGAAAGAATTTTCAGACAGTATTGATCCAAAACTTTGGGAAATGATGCCTGATTTAGTAAAAGAAGAAATCTATCATAAGGTGAAACGAGAAAGTGGACATACGATACGAAAGGTAATCCGTAAACTTCAAAAAGATATCAATTCTCTGTTTGACGTAAAGGCTTTAGTTTTAAAAAAACTTTCAGGGGAAAACGTAGGACTTGTTGTTGAAATCTTTCAAAAAGTTGGTGGTCCTGAGTTTTTGTTCATCGAAAGATCGGGGTTCTATTTTGGTTTTTTACTTGGATTGATACAGATGGTTATAATGATCGTATATCCTGTGTTATGGACTCTACCAGTACAAGGAATCATTGTTGGATATTTGACAAATTATTTAGCTTTGGAAATGATCTTTCGCCCCCTCTTCCCAAAAAAGTTTTTAGGTTTATTTACCTACCAAGGTCTTTTTTTAAAAAGACAGAATGAGGTTTCTAGGCTCTATGCAAAATTGGTCAGTGAAAAAATACTCACTCCTAAAAATATCTTACAAGAATTGATATTTGGAAAGGCCTCATCTGAAATATCTGGGATTATCGAATCGGAGATTATCAAACATGTAGATGATGTATCAACTTTGGCTAAGCCAATCCTGTTTATGGCTGGAAAGATAAATGATTTTGAATCGGCAAAGGAGAGAATTGCAACTTCTATGGCAGCAAATGCAATTGAAAGTTCGTTTCATTTTGAAGAGTATTTAGGTGAGGCTTTAGAATTAGAAAAAATGATGGGAGATCGAATGTCGAGTCTTCCCCCAAATGAATTTGAATCAATTTTGCGTTCTGCTTTCCAAGAAGATGAGATGTTATTGATATTAGTAGGAGCCGCATTAGGTGCATTAGTTGGCTGGTTTCAAATGGTTACTTTATAAATGAAAAAGACAATCTTACTTACGGGTGGTTCCGGAGTTATTGGCAAACAACTACTTCCAAAAATTCTCACCCATTATAAAATCATTTGCCTGGGAAAACACTATGATGCTTTTCCTGAAGAGATTCGTTTTCATAGCAATTTTAAATTTTACGAACGAGATCTAAATTCTATCCATTCATCGGATGAATTTCAAATTCCCGAAAAGATCGATTTGATTCTCCATATGGCAGCCGTAGTATCCGGTAGCTCAGCAACGAGTGAAGAATACTCACAAATCAATGTACATTCCACCAAACATCTATTTGAATTTGGCAAATTAAAAAAAATCAAACGTTTTGGGTTTATCAGCTCTGTATCCGTTTACGGGGGAAAAAATACAAATCTCCATTTCTCTTCGGACCGCCAAGGAACTAGTATCTACGCCAGAACCAAAAAAGAAGCAGAAGATTACCTTTTGCCTCCAATCAACAAATCAAACTTTCCTTTTTCCATAATTCGCCTTGCAAGTGTTTATGGGCAAGGAAGTAAAAGTTTCATTTCCAAACTTGAATCTCTTGGGAAACGAGGCATCTTTCCGAAAACTCAAACGGATCGCAAAAAATCCATTGTCCATGTGGATGATGTGGTGTCATTTTTGGAAGTATGGATCGAAGAAGCTCTATCAGAAAATAACTTAGATCCAATATATGTTCTTTCAGAACCTGAGTTTTATTCCATTGGCTCCGTCATTCAAATCTTAAAAGAGGAAAAACGAATTCCTACCTTTGCTTTTGGTTTAGCCGTGGATGGTATTTTGGGTAAATTGATCGAATGGGGAATTCGAATCCTATATTATGTCAAAAAAAGGCCATACCACAATTCTCCCCTACTGCCTATTCTAGAATCGGTTGCCATCTACGACGAAAATTCTTGGAGAAAATTGGGAATTTTTCCAAAATGGAATTTACGAAAAGAAATCCAGAGGTTCAATAAATAGGCGATTGCATTCCGATACTAAAACTGATGAAACTCAAAATCCCAACTCTATTACTCGCAATACTACTCAGCTCACCTTTGATGGCTGGTACTTGGATCGAGGACTCACTCGGTTTTGCTTTTGAGTTTCCCCGAGGCTGGACCAAGTCTGTCCAACGATTCCAAGAAACAGCGAAAATCCAATTTGCAAAAGCAAACAGAGAAGCGATCCTTCAGATCGATTCTGTAAAACGTACGAAAGATTATGACTTAGATCGATTCATCGAAGAAACCATCGATACATTTCTAAAACGTTATCCCGATTTAAAGGTGGTTAACGAAAAAAGACTTACCAATGAAGTGTCTGGATTTGAGGAGTCCTCCTTTGTGGTCATTCATTATACAGAAAATAAAGTCTTAATTTCGAATCGGTTTTTATTCCACAAACAAGGTGGATCGTATTTTGTAATTCAGGCAAAAACTCCACGTGCTCTTTTTTCAAAATATGCAAAGGATTTAGACCTTGTTATGAAAAGTTTCCGCAGGGAAGCAAGGACAAGACTGCGATGGCGTAATGATAGTTTGGCGTATCTCGATCCAGTCAAAGATGAAAGGATTATCCAATATGTTTCGATCACAGTTCGACCGATTGACACATTCAAACCATCCTCTAACTCAAACGAGCCGAACAGGGACGAATGGCTTTTTTCTGTTGAGGGAAATAAAGCACCTGCACCTGGCGAATGGGAGTCCGCAACACCCTCCCAGGATAGCGAACCAAAAGTACGACCAGATACGCCTTCAACCGATACTCCTGTCGTGATTCCATAAATCTAGATCCCATCCCTTCGCTAAAGAATGCTTGGGCGGGGGGTCAGGTAACTGGAGCCCTCTTCTGGAAAATGTTGCCCCACTACACCTGAAAACTTTGTTTGGGGATTTCAATTTTTTTGAGGTTTTTTTATATTTAAGTTGATCGTATATCGGCGATATACATTCATTTATTCGTAACGTGAGAAGGGACGCAGATTCCCATGCCCATTTTCGGATGTGGCGGGAGTCCATTGTCAGAAGTACGTAGACTCAATGGCACAAAATAAAAAAGAAGAATTTGGAATCCACGAACGGGAAGTAGCCGATTTTGCAAAACTCCTCTCCCATCCGGCAAGGATCAGTATCTTACAAACTCTTGCCCAAAGGAAGTCTTGTGTCTGCGGAGAAATCGTCGAAGTATTACCTCTATCCCAAGCGACCGTTTCTCAGCACCTCAAAGAACTCAAATTAGCTGGTCTCATTACTGGCGAAGTGGAAGGTAATGCCTCGTGTTATTGTATTGATTGGGCAAACTTAGAGAGAGCAAAACAAAATTTGGACAATTTATTTATAGAATTATTTGAGAACAAAAGTACGGAGAACTGTTGTTAATGGAAAAGAAGAATATACTTGTATTATGTACTGGAAATAGTTGCCGCAGTCAAATGGCGGAAGGTTGGCTAAGGGAATTTGGTGGTCAGATCGCTAATATCTATAGTGCGGGAATCGAAACTCACGGCGTAAAT
>JALOTI010000107.1 GCA_025457985.1 Leptospira sp. | reverse complement strand
GGAGAGTCGCAATCTCATAAGTCCCCTCAGTGATTGGCCTGTGATCGTAAACCACGACGCCGCCTGCCCCATGGGCCAGCACCGTGAAGTGACCTTCAGGCAGGTTAGTCGGCGATGTCTTGGTAAGGCCGCCTTGCATCCACGCATCAAACTCGCCTGGGTTGATCAAGTTCAGATCAACGTCGGAATTCATCGGAAGTTCGGCTTCCCGACTCTTGGATTGGGCGGAATTCCTACTGCGGATTCATATGCATTCGCTGCGTTTCTATAATTATGGTATCGAAAACCTGCATGCAACAAACCGACGGTAAAGGCTGACATGAAGTATTTGCCCTTTTCTTCTTGTCCACGGACATATTGCCCCCAACCAGGAAGTAAAAAGGAACGAAAGGCATAAGTTGGATTGTACGGGTTAAACAATGGTGCATCAGCAAGCGATGTTTTAGGATTGATTGCATATGTGAGAATAACGTCTTCTGATTTTTCAGTGTATTCCTTTGTATAAGGTCTTTGCGATTTTTGGTTTTCTTTCGACCAATCTTTCAATGAAGAGATAACATAAGTAGTAAGTTCAGAATACGAGACTTCACCATTAAAATTTGCATCAGCCCTGCCTTCTAAACCATAAATTAAATATTTAGTAAAAATACCGTAACCAGATTTTTGATCTTCAAAACTGGGACTGCCCAATTTAGAAGAGTAGAAGATTGAAATCACTTCTGTATCCTTGAAGGAAACAGACTGAAGAAAATTTTTACCTTCCTCCCCTCTACCGTCTTGAGGATTTCTACAAGCATCTATTAAAAAAACGACTCGCTTGAGGTTCTTCTCTCTGGTCTTTGCAATCAAACTTTCAACCGAGATTCCGGTTTCAAACGGACGGGATGGATCAGCATCTTCTGGGAGAAGATAAACTTTATCGTTATAATCAATGATGCCGTGGCCTGAAAAATAAAATATAAACAGATCTTCGCTTCCCGTTTCCTCAAGTAGCGAATCAAAATGACTCAGAATATTTACTCGATTGGGTGTAAATTCTTTACTACCTTCTGCTACGAGCGCTTCAATTTTCTGATAAGAACCATAACTGAACAAAATCTTCGTTAGCCCAAGAGCGTCGTTTTTTGCGGTTTTTAAATTTCCTAAACTTAGATCCTTGTATTCATTAACACCTACGATGAGTGCCATTCGTTTGGGCACGGATTGGGAGGCCAAAGGGTTTGCTAAAATCAAAGACCAAAGAGAAACGTATAAAAAGACTAACTTTCTCCGTATTTCCAATGGCTTCGACATTAAAAGTATTCTAAATTTTGGCAGGAAACTGAAAACCCATTTTCATTTTTTTATGTTTTACGGGCAATATTCCTTGACTAAATATAGTTCAATATTAAACTATTTATTATTGAACAGTAGAGGCTTTATGAACCAAATTTTCCACTCCCACAAAGACCGAGGCCACGTATCCATGGGTTGGTTGGATAGCCATCATTCCTTTAGCTTCGGACATTGGTACAATCCCGAAAAAACGAACTTTGGAGCTCTCCGAGTTCTAAACGATGACATAGTCGAACCTTCCATGGGATTTGGTACACACCCACATCAAAATATGGAAATCGTTTCCATACCATTGTTTGGTGAACTGGCTCATAAAGACAGTATTGGAACTATCGGCGTCATCCAAACGGGTGATGTCCAAATTATGTCAGCAGGAACTGGCATCCAACACTCTGAATTCAATCATAGTAACGATAAAAAAGTTAATTTTTTACAGATTTGGATATTACCTAAAAAACAAAATATTGCTCCAAGATATGATCAAAAATCATTTCCTAGATCAGGTAGGACAAACAAATTCCAAACCGTTGTTTCACCTAACGATGACTCTGCTGTCTGGATAAATCAAGATGCATATTTTTCTCTCGCAGATTTAGAGCCGGGATATTCGACCACTTATAGTATGCACAGTAAAGGACAAGGGGCTTACGTATTTTTAATCAGCGGGAAAATAGAAATCAATGGAACTATACTCGAAAGGAGAGATGCCCTTGGTCTTTGGGAAACTGATTTGTTCGAAATCAAACCTCTTATAAAATCCGAGGTTCTTGTCATTGAAGTACCGATGAAGCTCTAGAATACATGGCCTATGTCAATATAGAACAATTTATCTTCTTTGGAAACAGCATAGTCCATTAGTATAACAGTCGCTTGGTCCCAAATGAGTCTTAACCCAAGCCCTCTACTATGTTTATATCCTTGTCCATTGATTTCGCGAATTTTATCCCATACCTGGGCAATGTCGTAAAAAGGAACTACACTTACTTGGAAAAAATTATCCCATAACTGAAAATCAGCCACTCGAAATCGAAACTCTATATTATAAAATCCCATTACGGGACCATAAAACCTTTCTTGTCGATAGCCTCGTAGTGTACTTACACCACCAACACCTTCAAAGGCTCCATCGATAGAAACCATATAACGATAGTCAAAGAAGGGAACCTCACCTACTGCCTTGGTTAGAGCAACTCGTTGGGCAATGACAAACTCATCAAAGTATTTTGGAAAGGGTTGGTAAAAATTCTTAATCTGACCAAAATGTCGGTAGTATGAAAAACTAGACCCAATCGATTTTTCAGCTTTACTTACGTTGTATTCAACCAACCATCCACTGTCAGGATCAGGCTCGTAATCCCTGGTATCATACGCAATCCCTGCTCGAACGTAATTTAGATAACCCCCTTCCAAACCTAGAATTTTTCCTGATTTAGAATCCTCTGTTAATTTGGAAGGGGATTCTTGAACTGGTAACATAACTTCGGTGAGAGGTTCTCGTGCTTTGGTCCAGGTTCCATCATAACGTCTAACAATATTTCGTGAAAACTCAACTCCAGACCAAATCCGAAATACTTGAAATACAGTTTTGTCCAAAGAAAAATTCGTACCAACGGTTTCAAATTGATATTCATTGTATCTTTGGGTCGAAACCCAATCCTTGCCTGCACGATTTCGAGCATAGGAATTTGCGGACTCAAATTCGCTAAATTCTGCATTCCGCACCAAACGACCACCGTCTTCGTTTCTTTCACGGTACGACAGAGGTCGCATAGATTCCTTACCAAGACCGAAGTATTGGTTGAAGAGGTTCGAATCGTAGTAGATGTCGGATTTAATCCGGTAGGCGGTATCTAAGAAGTATGGAGCATCCCAACTTACGTAATAGGTTTCCGCGTTTTTAGATGTTCTATACAATCCAACACTGATTAGATG
This sequence comes from Leptospira sp., assembly GCA_025457985.1. Taxonomy (GTDB): domain Bacteria; phylum Spirochaetota; class Leptospiria; order Leptospirales; family Leptospiraceae; genus Leptospira_A. Next base: position 3,554 of record JALOTI010000107.1, on the reverse strand, counting down.
TTCATACGGGGTATATTCAAAAGAAGTATCTTCCTTAGTTCCGTTGTATATAAAGTTTGCAAGAGCTCCAAGACCTGTTCCTGATACAGCATCGTTCCCAAATAGGGGCAAACCAGTTACATACCAACCTTCCCTTTTATTCTTTAACTCCGTCTCATCCAGCTTCTTAAATGCGCCAAGCCATTCTGGTAAAACTTTAAGTTCTTTATCCTTAGGTTGTGCATACAACGAAGACTTTGAGCTAAAAATGAAATAGAATGAAAAAAGGTAACACCCAAGTAGACTAAATCTTAGGAACTTATCCTTTAACTTCGCGAATTTGAATGGTCTCAACGCGATCTTCCCCGGCGATGATATCGGAAAGAATTACCACTTTCTCACCCTCTTGCAAATAACCATTATTGACCAAAGTTTGTATTGCAAGATTGATTGTTTTTTCTGGATCAGATGAAAAATCCACCCGATACGGTATAACGCCACGCGTCAACCATAGTTTTCGTCTAACGGATGTCATGTTGGTAAACGCATGAACAATTGGATATTTAGGATGAAAAGAGGCTAGATTATTAGCAGTTATTCCTCGGCGGGTTATCACAATAATTGCTGGAATCTGCATCGAATCTGCTAGATTAGCAGCTGATCTTGCCATTTCTTCTTTTTTGTCTTTTGGCTTTCTCTGTGAAGCCATACCCAAGTTGATGGATTGTTCCATCCTTCGTGCAATTTTGTCCAACATCTCAACGCAACGAACTGGAAATTTGCCCATAGCTGTTTCACCAGAAAGCATAATTGCATCGGCTTCTTCGTAAACTGCATTTGCCACATCAGTTACTTCAGCGCGTGTTGGTGACGCATTCGTAATCATCGATTCAAGTAAATGGGTTGCAACGATTACTCGTTTCCCTTCTTCTTGACATCTCTTAATGATACGCCTCTGGACAATCGGCAATTCCTCTATTTGAATTTCGACGCCCAAATCCCCTCTTGCGACCATAATCCCATCTGAAAATTTGATGATCTCGTCTAGGTTTTTTAAACCTTCTTGGTCTTCAATTTTTGAAATAATTTGAGCATGGTGTTTTTTTTCGTCGATGATTCCACGTAGCTGTATTACATCCTCAGGAGACCTAACAAACGATAAAGCAATGAAATCTATATCTTCTTCCAATCCAAACAAGATATCCTTCATATCTTTAGGAGTAATGGAAGGCAGATTTACACGGATGCCAGGTAGGTTGATATGTTTTCTACTACCTAACTTACCCCCGTCTAAAACTTTACAGACAAGTTCGTTTTCCCTGATTTCCTGAACTGCTAAATTGATTAACCCATTATCAACGGTAACCTTATCACCAACTTTTAAATCTTTTACGATATCCCGATAGTTTACAAAAACACTCTGTGCTTCAGCTTCCATACCAGGGATTATATGAAATGTAAATGTCTCACCAACTTTTAAATGAAGGTCATTTTGAACATCACCTGTTCGGATCTCTGGTCCTTGCGTATCAAGTAGTATAGATATGGGTTGCTTGTGTAATTCATCCTTATTCAAAGACTTAATGATACGAATGATTTTTCTATGAAATTCATGATCACCATGACTCATATTGATCCGCGCAATATTCATTCCTGCGTGGGCAAGACTGCGAATCATATCTTTCGAAGCGGTTGCAGGGCCTAAGGTACAAATGATTTTCGTTTTTCGAGCTCTAAGTTGTTCTATTGCTGGCATATCATTAAGGTTTTAATCGAGGTAAAATTCGATTTAGGAACTCCAATTGTGATTCTGCAATGTCGAATTTCTCTTGGTTGGGAAATTTTTCATTACGTTGTTTATTACTCTCTTCGGATACTTTCTCTAGGAGACGTTTTCCATTTCGCTTTAAATAGGATGTGGATATCAGGATCGGCCATTTGTATTTTTCTGGTTGGTTTCGAATTGGAAAACTATAAAGCTCTTTGCCACCAAACTTCTTTAAGAAAAAAATTAGGTTATCTTCTGTAAACTTTCCATTCAGTTTGTTGAGAACATATTCCCTATCAGGTAGAACTCCAAAATCCCAAGCTTCATCTAAAATTCGAATTACGGCTTCAATGGACTCTTTCCATTTTTTCTCTTCTTCTGGGCTACCTTGTTTTGTGACCTCAGAATCCGAACCGTCCGCATCTTGGTTTGCTACAGCTGCCTTTGCTCGTTTTTGGATTTCCTTCTCGGCCTCTTCTCGTTCTTTAAGTCTTGCTTTTACTAATTTTTCTTTTTCTAAATTTAGTTTAATTGCCTTTTGTGTCGCCAAATCTTTGTTCAATTGAATTTGAAGTCTTGCTTTGATAGCCGGAATTTCGAATTTATGAACAACCATATTCCCCATAATCATCCGCCAAAGCCTTGTAAAAAAAGGTAAAAATTGGAAAAGACTCTGAGCTTCGACTTCTTCCAGTATTCTTCGCGCACTATCGTCATTTAATAGAACAGAAACATTCATTAAATTTAAGACTCGAATTTCTAAATCCGATTTTTTGATTTGAAAACTTCGTTTGGCAGATTCGATAGCCTGAGGTATGCAGGATTTGTGAAGAATAAATTCATTTAAAGTCTTCCTATCTGCATATTCTGCAAATAGGATCTCGGAATTCGAAAGAAGTGTGGAACGAAATTCATCCGTTAGAGGTTCTCCATTTACCCGGAGCATATTTACTTCAACGATTCTGCCCGCTTCAGCCAAAAAACCCAACAAGTCTTCTACTTGTTGCTTCCTTTTTTGTTTTTCTTCTTTTTCTCGATCTTTTTCTATGATTTCATTCAGTACCAAACACTCCTCAACAAGAGTTTTTTGATCTCCGTACGACTCATTTAGAAACGATAAAATTTCAGAGAGTATCGACTTGGGAGAACTCCAAGAATCTTCCGTAATTTCTCCCATCACTCCTAGATTTTTCAATACTGGATAAATAGTATTTTTAATATAATCTATATATGCATCATAACGGTCTGCAATCTCACTCGACTTGTTGTAAACAAAAACACTTTTGTTTGCAGGCCTGGACGCTGAATCATTTCTGAAGAAGAATAAAATTTTATCATCTACCAATTGTTTGAGTATCGGTTTTAAATGAATAACAATGGTGGCATCCTTTTGGGCTTTGGTTTTGTCATAAGGGCACTGGAACAAATTTCCTATCTCGGTGGATGCATAAGTGTCAAAGAGCCGATTGGAATCACAGGCAGCTTTGATTACCTTTCGCATTTTTTCTTTACCGACATACTTTCTTTTTTCGTTAAACCAACCTTTAATGGCATTTATAGAATGTTCGTTCAATCCTAAAGCATATCGAAAAGCTGTGCCACCGTCAGAAGTAGTTGGTCTAGCAAAAACAGTGTTGTGTTTTATGAAAGTCTTTGGATTTTCAGGATCCCCAGGTTCATTTGGGTGGAACTCTAGAACATTCAACTTCTTTAGTATCGGAGGATTTTGCTTAAAACAGAGATCCACACAATAGTTTTCTGTTTTGTCCCTATCAATAGAACTATCTCGTTCTATCTGTTCCACATT
>JALOTI010000106.1 GCA_025457985.1 Leptospira sp. | reverse complement strand
GGTCTTCTTTGATGCCCAACCCTTCATCTTTGATATAAAAGATGGTAGTCTTATCTTCCTTTGAGATACTTCCGATTTCTATAGAGCTGGAACGAGGAGAGTATTTAATTGAATTTGAGATCAAATTTCTGTAGATAGTCTCTGTCATGTGGCGGTCACAGAATAAAGATAAGTGCGAAGGAATCTTATTAGAAATGGATATGTTTTTGTTTTTTAACGAAACCGAAAACAATCCTATAATTTTTTCCACGAGAGTATGTATTTCCAAAGAATGTGGATCAAATGGTATGGTGCCATTTTGAGACCTTGCCCATTCTAAAAGATTTTCTAAGAGTGTATAGATTTGTGAAGAGGATCTTTCTAATAACTCTAAGTAGCTGGACTTTTCTTCTTTGGTTAATGTATCAGTTTTATCTTTGAGTAGTTGAGTAAAGTCTCGATAATTCCCCAGAGGACCTCTTAAATCATGCGCAATAATTGAAAAAAATCGATCCTTGATTGCATTTAAGTTTTGAAGTCGGATTGCATTTTCTTCCAATTTCTTTTCATACGTTTTCTGTTCTGATATATCTCTAACAATAGCGCAGTTATAAGATTGATTATTGTATTCAACTAAGTTAACAGTTACTTCAATAGGGAACTCCGTCCCATCTTTTCGTTTATTCACTGTTTCTAATTTAAAAGTTTTTTTCTCAAGAATTTCATTCCAATGAGTTTGCCATCTGGCCTCATCAAACAATGGATCTATCTGAAACATGGCCATCGTTAATAATTCTTCTTTAGTGTAACCATACAGTTTAGCTGCAGCGTTGTTTACAAAAACATATTTGCCAGCTTCGTTTATCCATAGAATGGCATCGGAAATCGTGTCTACAGAGTATTGAGTAAACTGAAGAGTTTCTAGTGTTTTTTTTAGCTCATCTTGCTCAGACAATTCAAGTTTACTGATAAATTTTTTATTCTTACTTTATTAGACATCTGATGGACAGGAAACTCTCACTTCTTGCTATATGTTTCGTTATTCTTTTTTCCTTGTTTGAAGGTTCTTGACAGATTTAAAACGAAGGGTAGTTTTTTATCCATGTTTCTATCTGCGCGTGTTAAAAAGTTTCTTCTTTGCTTGGCATTAATGCCTTATATTTATCTATTTAGTTGTTCCTCACCCCAACTTGATGTATCTACAGCTAATCAGCAGTCAGAATTCGGTAAGGACGATCCCCAAGCAGTTAAAAAAAGAAATTGGCAAGATGTGCAGATCTGCTGTCAACTGAACTCAATTTCTTTGGATGTTGTTGTTTTAGAAAAGATATGTGTTTCTAAATTTGAAACTGTACTTTCGTTACATACAACAGAATCAAAAAAAGTCTGTGTCCTTAAGGAAGGAATGATTTTTAGGGATAACACTGGGAAAGACTATAAATTTTTAGGCGTAGATGGTGTTGGTATCTGCCCAAAAAGAATCCAAATGAAACAAAAGACTTTTTCCATTAAGTTTGATCCCTTAGATCCAGAATCAAAATCATTTGATCTCATTGAAGACAAGAAGGCAAAGTATGCTAACAAACCATGGAGTTTTGAAGCAGTGGACTTACGCTCTTGCGAATGGATATAGTTCCCTAGTTATTCCCTGCGAAGCTACGAATTAATGATTCCAATTGTACTGTTGCATCATAGTCCTTCATGGTATTCTTAGGCGTTGACTCCAGGACTGAATTCGCAAATTTTTCCCAAAGAGATTGTATGATCGGATTTGGCTCAGGGATTTGACCTGTAGACTTCAATTCATCCATGTAAGATGTTATATGAGGAAGTAAAATCTCAATATTTTGACTAAAGGTAAAAAACAGATCCCCCATTTTTTGATTTCCAGAGTAATAAGAATATGTAGATGCAATTCGAAAGAACCGAGCAGGTATTCTCACATAAAATACGTAATTTAATGCTTGTGTGGCGATTTGAATTAAAATATGTTCAGCATTGTATTTTGAAACCGTAACGATAGGTGCGTTTTGTCCAAGATAAACACTATGATTTCGTATGATTTCAAAAATCTGATCTGGTGATTCTAGTAAAAAATTTGCTTCAATTTCGTCCCAGTATGATTTATCAAGTTTTCTAGCAATAATACCCGCAAGATAGATAGAAACTTGAGATTGAAGTTTCACATTTTTTTTAAGAAGATTAGTCTCTAAAGCAAGTAAATGTTTTGGGAAAGTTATATGCCAAGGTCCTGAAGGATAAAAATCGTTAGAGTCCATGTTTCCTCCAAAATTTTCAGATAATTGCCTCTACTATATTCAAGCTTTTTCATCGTCAACATTTTATAAAATGATGAGGAATATTTTTTAAAATTTACACCCCAATCGTTTTTTTTTCTAATTTAAAAATGAATATAATTATCGAACAGGCAAACTATTCACATCTTGAGCAGGTTGCTAAACTTTTTGATGCATATAGACAGTTCTACAAACAGAAATCAGACGAAACAAAAGCCTTTGTATTCTTAAAAGAAAGAACAGAACATCAGCAGTCTATCCTATTCATTGCTAAAAATGAAGACTCTGGTGAACTCCTTGGATTTACTCAACTCTATCCAGTGTTTTCATCCATCTCTCTTGAGAGGTCCTATATTTTGAATGATCTCTTTGTTCATCCTAGTTTTCGTAAACTGAAAATTGCCGATAGGTTAGTTCAAAAAGCGAAGGACTATGTAATTTTTATGAATGGAAAAGGTTTAGAACTTTCGACAGCATCGGATAATTTAGCTGCTCAAGCGCTTTATAAAAAACATGGTTTTGTAAAGGAAGAAAGTTTTTGGACCTATTTTTGGAAATCATAATATGGGAATACGTAATAAAATTCAGAATACTCCTGTAGGTTTAGAAAGGGATATGAAACTTTCCTTTTGGTGGTTATTTGATTTTTCTCCCGCAAAAGCTATAGTTGAATCTAAGTTATATGATAGATACCACGACATTAGTTTTCTTCTCGAAATAGATTTATCCACACAGTCGATTATGGATTTGGAAATCGAAGAGAGAAGAACTCCTTTCCCTGTCTGTCCTGGAGCGATTCCAAATTATGATTTTTTAAAAGGGAAAAAATTCAATCGACCTGCTGTAGATATTGCAATCAAAGAAAACTTACCTAATTCTAAATTTAGCTGTATTCGAGTGAACCAATTGCTGTATTATGCTCTTGATAATTTTATTTCCGCCATCGGATATGAATTAAAAAGCCGACAAATTCCTGATAGGTGGAATGAGGAACGACATGTAGCTGATTCTGAACCATTTGAAAAAAGAAGCTCCGCCGTACATCAGTGGTGGGTTCGTGATCGAATTATGAAAAACAGTTGTTATACTATGAGTGAAGATTTTATCAAAGATGAAGAATCCAAATTCCTACTTTCGGAGCCCACAATATCAACATTACTTTTGGGTATACGTAAATCGAATAAAAATTCCCAAAGTAAATGATATTCTAAAGATTAAGTTTATTTACGTTTGTAGAAAAATAGGGATAAACTTACTTCTCATTGCAAAATCATGGTTTGCTTGGAAGTGTAGAGTGATAGTCATCTTATATTCGTTTTATTAGAATACAAATTTCATCTTGTTGATAATTCAAATTTTTCATTTTTATATAAAATAAATTCACGATCAAACTCATACGAGAAGTTGATTAAACTGTTTCTTGGAGTCAGGATTTCCAGAGAATTTGATTTATTTTGTGCAGATTTCGGGAAAGATACAATACTTCGAATACACATAAGATAGTCATCGCCTGTTGTGTAGATTCGATGTTGGTAAGGGTATTTTTCTCGAACGTAGAATGGTTTGAATTTTTTGATAAATTCTCCCCGAACAGAAAAGGAGTAGGGATAAAAATAGGATGTAGTCGACAGAGGTTCAAAATTGTTTAATTTATAATGGTAATTGGCTAAATCATTCTCTATGTCGAATTCTATTTCCTTATCATAACAGAATTCAATGAGCAGATTTACATTGTTTGCTTCAAATTGGTTTATATTTAATTTCTCTTCTTTGTTAAATAGAGAGTTGTTCGGATCATCCAATACTAACTTTAAATTTTCATATTCTAGGAAGAAGGCTGACAGGTCGTAGAATTTCGACCCATAGAAACTAGATTCTTGAAATTTATAAACACCTATTTTGTCCAATCTGTAATTTGAGTTTACGCCCGGTGAGATAATTGTTAGAGCACAACTTAAACAAGATAAAAGAGAGAGATAAAATACGTTTTTCATTTATGCAAATTAAAAGATTCTTCGTCCTACGGTGTTGGCTCTTTGGTCAGAAATTTAGCAATTTCAAAATAAACTTCTGGATTGAGTATTAATCCCAAATGAGTCGCATCCATTTCAACATTTTTTATATTAGGTGAAAAATTATCTATCGATGCCTGCCAGCTAACTACGTTGTCTTTTTTAGAATAAATCGAAAGTCCTGGTTGTTTAATTGGAATTTGGAATCGTTCATCAATTTCCTGTTCTAGTTGATCCAAATCTATATTTTGTCTTTCCGCATAATAGTTCCCAATGGATGTATACTTGGGACCACCAAAGATAGGTGAGCCGATAGAAATAACGCTTTCTATTTTATCAGGATTGTCTCTCGCAATTTCTCGTGCAAGATATCCTCCCAAACTCCAGCCAATCAAAATAATTTTTTCCCCAGTAGATTTAAAAATCTCCGTTACCAAAGTTTGAATATCGCTGAGTAAACTAGGCACATGTCCGTGGTTTGTCCCAATCTCCCAACCTCTCGGCTTATATCCTATGAATTCTAAGTACTTACGTAGTGGAAATGTGATATTGTCATCTGTCGCGTAACCCGGCAACACTAGAATCGTTTCTCCCTTTCCTTTTGGGTGCGACTTAAAATTTGGAATTTGAAAGAGAAGTTTTGCTACGTCAAAAACTCCAAAAACTTCCAAAGCCAACTGGTATGTTTTGGGAACTTGGATATTTTTTCTTTCTGATTGGTTCATTTATCATTAGACGAATTTCCCAGATCCGAAAATGCTAATTGTTAGTTTCTTTAAGGACAGATTTGTATGTACGTTCCTCCGTATTTCTCAATTTCAGACCCGAACGAGATCCATTCGTTTCTTTTGGATTATCCGTTTGCTGCGCTCATATCATCGAGTGAAGGAAGTGCACCGTCTTCTACTCACCTCCCTCTTTTACTATCATCTGATAAAAAATTCTTAATTGGGCATCTAGCAAAACAAAACCAACAAATCCAAATGTTCCATTCTCATTCAAATGTTTTATGTATCTTTACTGGACCACATTGTTATATATCTCCCACTTGGTATGAAAGTAGGCAAGCTGTTCCTACTTGGAATTATATGGCTGTTCATATAACGGGTATATTGCGAATTATAAATGATCCTATCCAAATTCGAAAAAATTTAGACTTACTAGTTAGAGCATTCGAGAGCGATTCTGAAAAATATTCATTGGATCAATTGGAGCCAAAGTACTTAAATGGATTGGAACAAGGAATTGTGAGTATTGAAATTCAAATCGAAACAGTGGAAGGAAAACAAAAGCTTAGCCAGAATCATAGCAAAGAAAGACAACGTCTCATCATTGAAAACTTGATCTTAAATCAAGGTGAGGGAGAGAAAAAAATCGCAGAACGTATGAAAAAAAATCTGGAGCCTTCTCCTTGAAATATTGTTTTGATGTTCGGACCTTACCTGAAATTGCTAGTGATTTATCTAGACTAAAAAATTTGATTTCATCTTTACATAAGATACCAGAATCTACAATCGATCACATTCAAATTACAAACCGATCCATTGATGCTAGGCAAAAGATAGTTCATTTCCAATTGAAGGTTGATGTTTATGTAAATGAAACCTATATCCCAAAATCTTATGATCCACCGATCCTTAAAAATGTAAAAAATGAAGAACCCATTCTGATCGTTGGAGCAGGGCCTGCTGGTCTATTTGCAGCTCTACGTACGTTAGAATTGGGGAAAAAACCTATTATAATTGAACGTGGTAAAAATGTAAAAGATCGGATAGAGGATTTACGCGCAATCAATGTACACCAAACAGTTAATGAGGATTCAAATTATTGTTTTGGAGAAGGTGGAGCAGGAACCTACTCAGATGGAAAACTCTACACTCGTTCCAAAAAAAGAGGCAATGTTGATAAAGTATTAGAGTTGTTAGTTGGATTTGGTGCCACAAATCAAATCTTGGTGGATGCACACCCGCATATAGGGAGCAATAAGTTACCAGGGGTGGTGGCCAATATACGGGAGACGATACTCCATTACGGGGGTGAAATCCACTTTGACAGCTGCGTCACTGATTTCCTGATGGAGGGGCCGAAAGTGGTTGGGGTATTGGTCAATGACCTGGTGGAGTACCGGGCCGATGCGACTATACTGGCCACTGGTCATTCCGCGAGGGATATTTACCAGTTGTTGTTGCGCAAGCAAATAGCAATAGAAGCAAAACCATTTGCCCTGGGGGTAAGAATTGAGCATCCTCAGCCCCTGATAGACAAGATTCAATACCACCAGGAACAGCGGGCGGTGAATTTACCTGCCTCCAGTTACAAGCTGGCCTGCCAGGTAGATGGTCGCGGGGTATTCTCCTTTTGCATGTGCCCCGGAGGCCTGGTGGTTCCTGCTGCCACTGCACCCGGAGAATTGGTAGTGAATGGGATGAGCATGAGCCGGCGAGATTCGCCTTATGCCAATTCAGGTACTGTATGGGGTTATGGAGATGGAAGTCAGAAAGCGCCTGCGGTGCGACTCACAGATTTTGTAAAAGGAAAGGTGAGCCAGTCACTTCCAGGCACCTCTTACATACCGGGTATCTATCCCGCTCCATTGCATGAACTGCTCCCTGGATTCATTGCAGGGAAATTGCAGGCCGCGGTAAAGCAGTTCGGAAAGCAAATGCGGGGTTATTTTACGGAAGAGGCAGTGGTAATAGGGACAGAGAGCCGGACGAGTGCTCCTGTCAGGATACCCCGGGACCCCGTAACGTGTATGCATCCGCAAGCCCGGGGCTTATTCCCGGGGG
>JALOTI010000105.1 GCA_025457985.1 Leptospira sp. | reverse complement strand
CTCGGCTTTTTACTCCTCAATACAAGAATTCCTTTTCTAACTGAATGGAAGGAAAAACTTGGATTTGAAGAGGTATAAGTGAAACTTCTAATTTCTATTCTTATATTTTGCCTTTCGGTATCGTTGTTCTCCCAAACCCAACCAAAATCCCTTCCAACAGCCAAAGAACTTTTGGAAATGGAGTTGGACAAAACGTACCCCATCATAGAAAACCTAACAAAGGAAGAATCTAAAGAACTTATTTCTCAAATTCGGAAAGAAGTAAAATCTGAATTCAAGCAGGCAGATCAGTTTTATTTTTTAATTTCGCATTTGGAAGAGATCCAGGCGATTGAGAAAGAACAGGCTAGATTACGATCTTTACTCTGGGTTTTCGGACTTGGCTTTCTACTGTTTTTTAGCTTTTTAACTTATATCTTTTTTAGCCAAAGACGAGCTATCCGAGACATCAATCAGATGTTGGAAAAATAGAGATTTAAAATTGTAATATTTTTGTATTCCTTTTGTAACTGAAATCGACTAGATTGTAATGAATTCATGAAAATCCTTGTTGTTGATGATGAAGAAGACATAGCAAGCCTTATCCAATTCCATCTAGAAGAGGAAGGTTTCCAGGTGGAAGTTTGCCATAACGGAATGGAAGTTCTTCCAAGATTGGAGAAAAATCTACCGGATGGAATTATACTGGACCTTATGTTGCCTGGCATTGGCGGGATGGATCTTTGCCGCCGAATCAAAGAAAAATACCCACAGATAGCCATACTGATGGTTACGGCAAAAACCGGAGAAACGGATGTGGTTCTTGGTTTGGAACTGGGTGCTGATGATTATATTAGAAAGCCATTCAACATCAGAGAATTAGTGGCACGTGTCAGAACTGTCACTCGACGCAATTCTGAGCCTAACGCAGAGACAGCTGGTACTATCACAACCGGAAAAATACAAATCAACCCAACTGCTCACAAAGTGTATGTCGATGGGACAGAAATTGACCTTACTTTGATCGAATTTAAGCTTCTACAACTATTTGCGGGGAATCCTGGAGTGGCATTTTCTCGCGATAAACTTCTCGATCGAATCTGGGGAAAAGATGTTTTTGTTACAGATCGTACGGTAGACGTAAACATTAAAAGACTTCGTGATAAATTATTAAGTGAAAAAGAGAGATTAGAGACAATACGCGGGGTCGGCTACCGATTCCGAGATGCGTAGTTTTTTTTCCACATTACTCCTCCTAAACTGGGGACTTTTACTTCTACTATTTTGTTTAGCCGTTGGTGTTATGTATGTGGAGGATATTGTTTCACCGCAGATTCGACCGATAATCCTTTTTTTATATGTACTAGTGGCGCTCTTTGGGACATTCTATATGTCAATTAAGATTGCTCACAAAATCACTGATCCTTTGGCAATGATCGAAAAAAAAACAAAAGATATCAATGCTGGAGATTTTGGAGTTGAACTGTCTTCACCTGATATCCGTGAGTTGGCCAATTTAACTTCATCAATTAACGAAATGGCCAGACGACTTAAAGTTCAGTTTTTGGATCTTACAGTCGAAAAAGAAAAATTCAACTACCTCTTACAAAATCTGAAGGAGGGCGTATTTGCGATTGATCGAAACAAGAAATTTTTATTCCTAAATCGGAATATCTCCGATTCCCTGATAGAAAAAAACTCTCAATTCAAAGATATAAAATCTTCAATTAATAATCCTGAGTTATTACAATTCATTGAGACAAAAATTAAAAAAGTCCAAGAAGGAAGAACGGAAATCCAAGTTGGAAATCATATCTATACTGTTCGTATATATCCAATCTTATCAGAATCGATGATTCAATTGTTTATTGGGGTTGTTTTAGATATAACGGAGGATAGACAAAATCAAGTGATCCGGGAACAATTTTTTCAAAATGCTTCCCATGAATTAAAAACTCCAATTACATCTATCAAAGGTTATACTGAAACTCTAGAATACAAACTCAATCTAAAAGAGAATTCTAATGAGCGTAAATTTTTAGATGCGATACTAAGAAATACGGATAGATTGATTCGAATTGTGGAAGATATGTTAACTATTTCCAAATTGGAAAACCACAAAACGATCTTAAATCTCAAAGAGTTTTCTTTATCGGATTTGGTTCAAAATGTTTCTGACTCTCTTGGTGTAATCTATTCGAATAAAAATCAAACCTTACAGATTGAAATTCCTCCAAAAATTAAAGTCCATGCGGACCAGCTATTATTAGAAGATCTCCTAGTGAATTTGATATCCAATGCCTCCGCTTATAGTCCTGAGGGTTCAACTGTTATCGTCAAAGCAGAGGAAAAGTCTGATAAAATTCTTATCCAAGTAATAGACGAAGGTATAGGCATTTCGCCAGAAGATGCGGAACGAATTTTCGAGAGATTTTTTAGAGTAGATGAAAATCGCTCTCGGAAGGAGGGAGGAACAGGTCTCGGCCTTTCCATAGTGAAGCATATCGCAAGGCTTCACTCGGGAGAGGTTTACGTTAGTCCAAATCCGAAAGGTGGCTCCATTTTTAGCTTCGAATTTCCTAAAAAATAGATTCTAGTAAATGTATTGAATCTATAAAAAATAGGTAAAATCAGGTGCTTATGAGATATCCCATTGGTTTTTTTTCATTCGGAAAAAATATAGGAATTAAGGACAATACTCTCGACTTTGCTGTAATTTACTCACAAAACAAATGTAAGGCGGCAGCAGTTTTTACAAAAAATAATTATCCCGGCGCACCAATCATTGTCGGAAAAAAACATATCCAAGACGGGATTTTACAAGCCATTGTTATCAATTCAAAAAATTCCAACGTAGCTACTGGAGATCGAGGAATTCAAGATTCATTCGAAATTTGTAAGGCAGTTGCGAATAATTTGGGTATCCAACCGGAAGACGTACTTCCATCAAGCACTGGGGTTATCGGTGTTCCCCTTCCGATAGAAAAAATTTTAAACGCGTGCCAAACTATCAAATCCGATTTAAAACCTGGGAATCTAGAAGAAGTTGCGGAAGCGATAATGACAACGGATACCCGCAAAAAAATATCGTTCCAAGAAATTCAATCGGAAGGAAAAATTGGTGTTATGTATGGTATTGCCAAGGGCGCAGGCATGATAGAGCCCAATATGGCAACCATGTTATCTTATATTCTTTGTGATTTTTTACCGGAGTCCGGTGATCTAACAGGAATTTTGCGTCGAGTCGTTGATAAATCTTATAATTGTATCACAATTGACTCTGATACTTCAACAAGCGATACTGTAGTCCTTATGTGTTCGGGCGTTCTTGGATCAATTCCGGACTCCGTCTTTGAAAAAAACTTAGAACTAATTGCCATCGACCTATCAAAGAAAATTGCAAGAGATGGAGAAGGAGCAACAAAGCTAATTGAGCTTTTAGTTACAAATGGTCGAGATGATGTACAGGTCACAAAAATTGGAAAATCCATTTTAAATTCTCCGCTCGTTAAGACAGCTATCTATGGAGGAGATCCGAACTGGGGAAGATTTGTTATGGCTATCGGTAAAGTCTTTGATGAGCCTATTCCATATGATACATTAGAAATTTATTTAGGAGGAATTTCTGTTAAAGGGGCAGATGATAACACAAAAAAACTTCTGTCAGCCTATTTAAAATCTAATGAAGAAGTTCAAATTCATGTAAATCTTGGGACGGGTCTTTCTCAAAAAACTTTTTGGAGTTGTGATTTTACCGAAGGCTATATTAAAGAAAACGCATATTACACAACATGAATTTCTTCAAGTTAAAAAATACGTTAAAATATTTTTTGCCATCGAGTTATCAACTCAAAGTATCTATAACTACTATTCTAACTCGCACGTTATTTATTTTACTTGTTTATGTTACTTATTTCCTAATCCTCGATAAAATTCCTAATCTCGTTCCCTATCGTTTGGAACTAGCATTTTTACTAGTGAGTGCGGTATCCTTAATCATTTATCTGCCGTTTATTGAAAGATTAACTAAGTCGATTCGATTAAAATTTTTGTCGGAATATCTTACGGAAGATGAAGAAAGTTACAGACAAGCGATCAAAAGATTCAATTTTGATGCCTTAGTCAAACATGTTTTTCCAGATATGGTAAAGTTGACTGGTTCCCAATCGGGAACAATGGCAGTCTTGAATCCCAATGGGTCTTTTGCCTTTCATTCTTATTTTCGTGGTAGGCAAAAAAAATTAAGCCCTACAAAAGATATAGAAGTAAAAAAATCGTTTCAAGAGTTTTTAATCTCTAGAAGAAATGGAGCTTCTGTAGCCGATGCTGTTTCAAACCCCGAAATCAATTATGATTTTATGGAGCTTCATGCAAATTATGTTTATCCTTTTATCTTTCGAGAAAAATTGTTCGGCTTTATAGCAGTTTCGAATATTCCGAATCCAGATGCTGAACATAGTATCTCTCTCTTAGCAGGACAATCAGCGGTAACAATTCACAACCATATTCTCTCTTACCATATTTCGGAGAATAAAAAATATCAAAAAGAAGCTGAATATGCAATTCGTGTTCAAAACTTATTAGAAACAGGAACGATTCCTGAGTTACCAGGTTGGAAAATTGAAGCATTCAAACGAACAAATCGAAACCTAATTGAGTTTTTTCAGGTTGAAGATGGATCATGGTACTTTGTAGTTTTGAATGCTGGAAGGTCTTACCAACATATAGGGATTTTACTTTCTTACATTTTAGGTGTAGTTTATTCTCAGTCAAAACTCCGTATTTTAAAGGGATTTTCTGATATCAAAGCACTGATTCACTCAACATTCCAAAAATTGGATACAGCGAATTGTTTGTAATCCAAGAAGGCCTTCAATTTCGTATAACAAGAAAAAATGAAGAGGTTGTGGCCAGTATTGGTTGGAAAAATGTGATTAGTATGGATAAGGGTCCCATTACAATTATGCAAAATGGAGAACCTATTCTAAAGTTTAAATTTGAAGAGATTGATTTTATATGAGAGAACTGACGATTACAATCATTTCTTCACTACTATTTTTTTTAATCCTGTTCTTTGCATTTTTAGGAATCCAGGATACACAGAAACGACTTCCTTTCTTTTACTATCCCTCTGGCTACATTGTAAACATTGGAAATGAGTACCAAATGTACTGGGGAAGCAAGATAAACCTGGAAGATTTGAAACAATTAGAAACTTCAAAAGATAAATCTGAGTATTCAGAAATTTCTTTGAGAATTCAATCTCCATCGGGTGAAGAATCAACAGCTAGTTTTCCGCTACAAACATTTCAGAAGGAAGATTTTGTTCTAAGTTTTTTTTCAGATTTGTTTCTTGCCTTCTTTAGCTTCGCTGTAGCAATTTATTTTTACTATTCAACAAGAGATACTCTGATCTTTGCATTTTTTCTCAATCTGGGTATCAGTTTTATTTCCAACATTTTCCTGTTAGCATTTCACAAGTCGCTTTTTGTTTTGGTGTTTTCTCTTTATATCAGTAGTTTTCTAAACTATCACTTAATCTATCGTTTGAGGGGAAAAGAAATTCCGTCCAAATGGATTTTACCACAGGTTTTAATCGCCTTCATTTTAGCTTTAATTTCTTCACAGGAATCAAATGATAATGAACTCACAGAAAAGATTTTACTCGTTGCTCATTCGATTACAGTATTCTTTGGATTAATTAATATATCCATAAATGGATTCGAAATATTGCGCTCAAAGCCGAAAGGTGAAGCACTTATCAAACGAATTACTCTTCTGACTTCCATTTTTATCTATATATCGGTACCTTTTTGTATAATTTTCTTCGATGGATATCCGTGGTTTTCAACTAACAGATATTTATTTACATTTAATTACCTAATATTTATCGTTCTATTTTTTTATGGCACTTACAGATATACGTTTGTGCCTTCTCTTGTTATCTTTACTCCAACAATTGTAACTATCGTAATCGTAATAATAGTTGCAGGTGCGTATATTGGATTGGTTGTTTTGCTAGATTTCTTTTTTGATATACCTTATTTAAATGATAGATGGGTTTTTAACTTATTCTTTCTTTTTATCCTCGCTGCTTATTTAATTCCCATTAAACTAAAAATTAAACAGCTTATCGATTATTTATTTTTTGAAAAAAATCCAATTCTTAGCGAAGGTATTAACAAGATTACCAGCCTCCTTTCTGCTCCGTTGTCGATGCGAAAAACAATTCTGTCGATCAATCAGACAGTTAAAGATACCCTAGGAGTAAGTAATATCATCATCCTGATTCCTGGAGATCAGTTTGTCCGCACAGATTTACGAAACGTAAACTTTGTGAGAATTCCTTCTCAATCCGAGATTTGGAACTACTTTACAAGTACGGATCGAGTGACTGTCACCTCACATTTAGAATATGGGATAGGTTTTCGCGAAACTTTATATAATTTTTTAAAAGGTATGAATGTCCAATTGGCATTCCCTGCTTATGATTCTTCCAGTAATAAAAAGAATATTCGTGCAATGATTTTATTTGGAGAAAAAACAAATAACAATTACTTCACGATCGGAGAATTAAAGTTTATAAATGAAGTCGTAAAGATTTCGGGCATGTTACTCGAAAACTATTCCCTTCTCGAAAATGAAATTCAAAAACGTAAAATTGTGCGGGATATCCAAACAGCTTCTATTGTAGATAGTACATTAAGAATTATTCCACCTAATGAAATTTTGGGAATTGAATATGGTTATTATTCCAAACCTGCTGTTGGGATTTCCGGTGACTACTTAGACATAATTCCATTGTCATCACATAAAGCAATCGTTTTGTTAGGTGATGTTGCAGGACACGGCCTCGGAACGGGCTTTTTGGTTAGTG
>JALOTI010000104.1 GCA_025457985.1 Leptospira sp. | reverse complement strand
ATGAACTTCCACCTCTAGTTGAAGTTGCTGCTTGAAAAGTTTCTGCTGCTGTCGCTCAAGCAAGAAAATTGTACTTTTAGGAATTTCGAAAAGGTGAGGAATCCTCTCCTCCGATTACGATAACAAGAACCAAAGATGGGGAATCTAGACCAAGGTCCCCATTAAGTATGGCTAAACCAGACCGCCAAAGGTATCTCGACAAAACTATCAAACAATCCAAAGAAAAACAATTGGATGAATTTATTTCCAAATTTATGGGCTATGATCCCGACAAAGGGGACTTGAGTCTATTTGTTAGAGATTTGTATTATGAGAACTTACAACGATTAGCGTTTCAATTTAGTAGCGACCCAACATATTTTGCAATCGATTACTTTCAGGAAAACCTGAACAAGGAAGATTTTTTAAGACAGAGTCTTGCACTATTGTCGGAACACTTAGGCACAAAGGTCGGCACTGAAATCCTATTTACGATAGAGAATATATACGAAATTCAATCGTATGCTTTAAAAAGATATTTTGAAAGTGAAGCTTTACTCAAGGCATTGCCAGCGGACGAAACAAAAACGCTCAGACATGAAACTCTCCGCCGAGTTATCAAAAAAATGAATCCTGTTCTCAAAGAACAAAAATTGAGATCAGAGATAGACGTTCAATCGGCATATGTAAAAAAGAGATTAGAAATTTTGGATACGTTGATTAAAAATTCTCCAAAACAATATCGTTGGAAGGATGCTTACTTTCAAAAAGGCGTAGTATTATGGGAATTTGGGAAGTTTAAAGGAGATAAACAATTATTAGTTGATGCAATTCAAACTTGGTCCAAAATTCCAAGCCTCTCGAGTGAAGGTGATTTTTTGTTCCAGAGTATTTGGGAACGAATGGAGTGGGCACTAAAGGATGCGGGACCAATACGAAGTGTAGACGATCTTTCCTACCAACTGGAAAACCAACTTGATATGAGTGTTAGGTTCAGACTCAGTGAAGGAATGGCAAAAAAGAATGAACGGGAGGAAAGACTCCTTTGGCCAAAAAAATCTAAAAAGAAAGAATCGGATAACTAGGGACTTTTTTTGGAAAAAGAATGTATGATAGGGAACTGCCTTAGTTCTTAGAGCTTGAGATTTTCAATCCCGTTTTCATGAAATTCGTTTGCCCATTTGTCATGGAATGGCGTCTCTTTTTCAATCCGTTCTTCGATCGCCATACTGGCAATAGCCGACTCTCCGAAATGTCGAAAAAAATCTCTGTGTGCCAATCGTTCTATTAAAGACTGCCAGAAGACTTCATCTTCATAGTCTTCCAAAATTTCGACGAGACCACTTTCTTCTTCAAACTCACGGGTAAGATATGGTTCTCCGTTGTTTTGATCAATTTGTACGACATTCCCTAGGCCTGCACGTTCGGCATAACTGAATACATGGCGGACGACTTCTGCAAATCTGGTATCGTTGTCTGGATCATCTTCCGCCCTGTCCTTCGCCTGTAGGGTCGAAATCACCCAATCTCCCATATAAACCAATTTGAGGAGGGTTTCGTATTGTTCTAGGGAGAGGTCCATTTCCATTTAGGATCAGGATTCGGGAAGTAGGTGGGAAGAAAAGGTTTTTTTGAGATGAATTTTAAGAGAATCACCGCAAAATCTTCAATCTTCCAAAAGAATCTCTTTATTGCGAAGGGGTCTATACTTGTCTCGCACAATCGCAGTTATATCGTCAATTGCCAATAAAACTTCCTGAGAATTCGAATTGTTTTCATTTGGTAGATAAAAAAATCCTAATATACGGATAGAACTTCCTTGTAAAAAAACCCGATCATTTTGGTCAAAATTTTTGGATATCGATACAGAACATTCCTTCCAACCTCGATAGTTTAATGATGTAACAGCGATTTGTTTCACTTCGTTATCTTGTGTTTCTATTATCAATGTTAGATTGCCGATGGATTGTGATGAGTATACAGGGATTTTTATTTCCTTAATAAAGGCATTGATCTCAATCGGTTTTGGAAAATAGAGGGAGAAGGGGAAATTTGCGGCTTTTGGAATTCGAAGTACGAGAGCTTGTTTGGAACCCGGGATGGGAGCTGTAAAATTTGTTGATAGAGAGATATCGGGTAATACAGTTCCTCTTTCCAGCTTGGTTCTTAGGTTTTTTGTATCATAATTGGGCAATTCAAAGTTTTCTAGAAGGATTTCCTTCCAAATTGTCACTTCAGCAGCTACGTATTGCAATGAGAGGAGAAAAAGTAGTAAGAAACTGAATAAATAAGGTGCAATCATGTTGACAATAATTCCTTAAAGAGAGGATATATATGTTTTATCGGTAAAAAGGAGAATCTTTCAAATGCAGGCGCAAAAGTACCTCTTGGCCCTAGTAACTACTCTATTCGTAGGCCAAATCTCAGCTCAGGTAGCTGATCCAAAAGCAAATACTTCGAAAAACGAAAAGGCAATTCAAAAAACAGAATCCACTTCTACACAAGCCAAGGAAAACATCGACAAGGCAGAAAAAACGGTCAAGGATCTTCTTGGTAAAAAAGAAGGCAGTTCTGAACCTACTCCGGTAGCAACAGCAGGCCCTGCCCTGAACATCACGAGCAAAACTGCGTTTTCATTAGAAGCAAAAGATGAATCCTCAGCAATTGACTACATGGAATGGAAGCCAAAAAACGGAGAGTATAGAAGATTCACTCAACCGATTCGCATTTCAGAAGAAGGAACAACTGAGATCCTCTATCGTTCTGTTGACAAAGTGGGTAATGCTGAGACGCCAAAAATATTGGTGGTAACTGTAGATAACACTCCACCGCGAGTTACCCTACAACCACAAGAGCAACTGTTTGTATTAGATGGAGTTCCATTCGCATCCAAAAATAATACGTACACAATTACAGCAGAGGATCGACTCAGTGGTGTAGACAAAGTTCAGTTTGCTATCAACCAAGAAGCGGTAAAAGTGTACGCTGAGCCAATTAAGTTGGAAGCAAATGGCGCTAATTTGATTAAATATTCTGCAACTGACAAATCTGGAAACTCCTCTCCAGAAAGTTCCATAATCATCAATGTGGACGATGTGAAACCAACTGTAGAAATTGCGCCTTCCTTTCCTTTGGTGGATGTAAACGGAAAGATGTTCCAAAGAAAAGGAAATGTTTTTTATGTTAACGCGGAAGACAAAGAATCAGGAATCAAAAAGGTTCTTGTGAAGGTCGATGCGGAAGAATTCAAACCTTATGTGGAAGCAATCGTAGTAGAAACTGCCGGGGATCACGTAATCAAAGCTCTGGCAATTGATAATGTAGGGAACCAATCCGCAGAAGTAGAAATTAAGTTTTCTGTAGATCTTACACCTCCTTCTTCTACAATTCAGAAAGCTGGTGAAGAAACAAAAACAGAAGCTCCGGCTCCTGCAACAACTACAACAACTCCTGCAAAATAGATAAGGATCTTTTATAAGTCGCCCGTTCCTTTTCCAATAAGGAATGGGTAGATTTTTTCGAAGTTTTCTAAAAACCTTCCAATCTAAGGAACCAAATTCTGGTTTCCTGATTCTTACCAGGAATGGTAGGAATTAAAATCCTCAGTTACTTCTTTACTTCTCCTTGTTCCCTTTGTCAGTCCGTGGATTCATCCTCCGAAAGCCTTGGTGTATGTTCTTCCTGCCTTCGAGAGTTGACCAGGTCACAGAATCTTTGGCATCGCAAGCATCCTCATTGTGAAGTCTGTTACAAAAAACTAGAGCAGGTCGAAACCGATCTCAGTTGTCAGGAATGCCAGGAAAGATATGTCTTTTGGGACTTTTTCTTTCCTTTGCGCTTGCGAGGAAGACAAGAAAAGGAACTTTTCCAGAACTGTAAATTTGGAAACGAAAAACTTCTATCCCGGTTTTTTAGCCTAGGACTTTGGCGTGTCTTTCCTTTTTTCCATTTGGATCCACCTGAGACGATTGCAGTCGTTCCCTCTGAGAAAAAACAAGGACTGAATCCATTCCACCCAACTTGCGTACTTGTACAGAGACTACGTCGCAAATGGAAGGATATAAAAATTCTGACTTTGGAGAAAAGATCCAAGACCAAACAGTCATCTGT
Source organism: Leptospira sp. (assembly GCA_025457985.1). Taxonomy (GTDB): domain Bacteria; phylum Spirochaetota; class Leptospiria; order Leptospirales; family Leptospiraceae; genus Leptospira_A. Next base: position 2,776 of record JALOTI010000104.1, on the reverse strand, counting down.
TGCGTATGAAAGTCGATTTTTTCATGCAAAATCTGCATTTTTACTCGGAAAAAAAGATAGAATGATTGCAGGACGACACATATTACTTATAGATGATATAAGTACGACAGGAGCTAGCCTAAATGAGCTAGCAAAGCAGCTTGTAAAAAAGGGTGCCAGGCGGGTCTCTTGCATTGTACTATTGTTAAGTGAGGGTTACAAATAAAAATGGACGTACAAGTCAAGGATGACATCCGAATCATTAAGTTTTCTGGAGCTATCTTAAAAGTTGATTCAGATGAGATCGAAAAGGAACTGTCAAAACTCACACAAAACTCTGTTAAAAAAATTATTTTAGACCTGACTAAAGTTCATCATATCTGCTCTACAGCTTTGGGGATATTTGTCGCCACAAAAAGAAAGTTAAAACCTTTAAATGGTGATATTAAAGTGATTGTTGTGGATGAAGATCTGATTCAACTTTTTGAAATAACAATGTTGGATAAAGTATTTGAGATCTTTCCTGATCTTTCATCGGCAATCGAAGGTTTTCAGTTAGACGATGGAGATACGGACTGATCCCTAAAAAACTTGCACTTGCTTCTAATAGCAAACACAAACAGAAGGAATTCCAATCCTTATTCTCTTCATTAGGAATAGAAATTTTACTTCCCATTGACTTAAACATTACCTTTTCACCCGAGGAGACGGAAAATACCTTCCTCGGAAACTCATTTATCAAATCAAGAGAACTATTTAAACTCACAGGATTGCCTTCTATTGCTGATGATTCGGGCATATCGGTTGATGCCCTCGGCAATGGCCCTGGAGTTTTTTCCGCGAGGTATGGTAAACCCGAGTTTACTGATAGAGATAGGGCTTTGTTCTTATTAGAAAATATGAAAGGCAAAGAGAATCGCCGTGCACATTATACTTGTGTATTAACATATGTTGATGCAGAAAATCAACTTTCGTTCGAAGGACAAGTGTTCGGAGAAATTTCGAAAGACTATGATGAGAACAATCTTTATGGATTTGGTTATGATCCGATTTTTTATTTTCCTCCTTTTACAAAACGATTTTCAGAAGTTCCGGAATCGGAAAAAAACAAAGTTTCGCATAGAAAAATTGCATTCGATAAGTTTCTGACCTGGCTCCAAAGTCAAAAATAAAAAATAATATAAAAAACCAATCGGTTCATTTTAGTGTCTAAATTCTACTTCGCTAAAAGGGTAGTCTAGTATGGATTTTTTTTCTCAAATAGTCATCAATGCAGTGGATCGGGCCAAATCAGCCGTTGTAAAAATTGATACTTGGAAGGAATCCAAAGGGAATCTAATTCCTTCTGGTTCCGGCTCTGGATTCCTTTTTTCCTCGGATGGATTTCTATTTACAAATAGCCATGTTGTCCATGGTGGGAAAAAATTTAAAATCACTGCGTATGACGGCAATTCAACGGAGGCTATTTTAATCGGTGAAGATCCTGACACTGATCTCGCAGTTTTAAAAACGTTTACAGATGGAGTTGGAAATTTGATCTTTGGCGACTCGTCTGATCTTAAAATTGGACAATTGGTAATTGCGATCGGTAATCCACATGGTTATCAGCATTCAGTAACGCATGGAATCATAAGCGCAATGGGTCGGACACTTCGTACTCAGTCAGGTCGACTGATTGATCATATCATCCAAACAGATGCGGCTTTGAACCCAGGTAATTCTGGAGGGCCACTCATCGATTCGAATGGAAATGTAGTAGGAGTCAACACCGCAACGATTATGGGTGCTCAAGGGTTGTGTTTTGCAATCGGCATCAATACTGCGAAGGATATTGCAATGGACCTGATACAGAATGGAAAAGTAACGCGAGCATACCTGGGAATCGTTTCTCAAGTTGTTGATATAAGTTCCAATATGATGTTGTATTATGGTATCCGAAACAAAACTGGTTTGTTTGTCGTTTCCGTAGAGAAAGGAAGCCCAGCTGAGTTTGCTGGACTTAGAGAAGGTGATACTTTACTTGATTTCAACCAAAAACCTGTGATGAACATGGATGAATTATTTCGCGAACTCACCAAGGAAAAGATCGGATCTGCTCAAACTCTCAGGATAATACGGAACAAAAAGATAATGGAACTCCAAATTGTTCCCGTCCCTGCTAAAGAGTTTAAGATTTTGGCAAAAAGACCATGATACAAAGTATCTTATTTGCCAAGTGGTAACAATAGAATCTATCTTTTTAAAATCTTAAATCCGATTTCTCTTCCTTGGCCTTGGAACATTGCTAGATTGATCCAAAAGAAAGCGAATTGTTCCATCAGGTCAAATCTATCATTCCCTCCCACATAATAGCAAGTTTCAAATCCAATCTCCAACGCAAATTGTTTGGAAATTTCGATTCCAAGTTTTGAATCACCGGCACAAAACATATCTAAGCTTATACTGCCGTAGTTCGGATTTTGCATATTCCCAAATCCTGTTGTGTTAAAACACTTTACAACATCTCTAGTTTTTGTATTGGCAAGGATGGCATCGGAGGTATTGGAAAAACCTTCTGCCCCTCTACCAAGAACGGTATTCATTGTATCGATGATTACCTTTCCTGTCGTATCACCCAAGTTTTTAGTTACCTCAACTGCCTTACCTGCTGGTGTCGCTAATATGATAACCTCTGACTCTCGCACGGATTCCGCTATTGGCAGAGCATATGTATTTGGATTTTTTAAAAGTTCCTTTCCCTTGAACTGATTTGGATCTCGTACGCCCAAATAGATTGTATGTCCGACATGACTAAGTC
>JALOTI010000103.1 GCA_025457985.1 Leptospira sp. | reverse complement strand
ATGGAAAGGACACTCGCGGTATCATCCGGGTACATCAATTCCAAAAGGTTGAGCTCGTTAAATTTGTTTCACCAGAAGAATCAACAAATGAGCATGAACGGATGTTAACTCATGCGGAAAGTATCCTTCAAAAATTGAAACTTCCCTATAGAGTTATGCTTTTATGTAGCAGGGATATGTCAGCCGCTTCTTCCAAAACATATGACATCGAAGTTTGGATGCCTGGTTTAGGTCGCTACATGGAAATTTCTTCCGTTTCTAACTTCAAGGACTATCAAGCAAGAAGGGGAAAAATTCGATACAAATCTAAGGAAGGGAAAAATCTGCTCGTTCATACTCTAAATGGTTCTGGTTTGGCAATTGGTAGAACACTAGCCGCTGTCATTGAAAATTACCAGCTAGAGGATGGTTCCTTTTCGATTCCTGAGGCTTTAAAAGAGTATCTCTGAGGGAAATCTTGAGCAGAAGAGGTTTGTATGCTCCTTCTGGATATTCTTTTGTGCAAATGTAAATTGAATCCATTTAGAAATTTCCGTTCCTTTACACTTGCTCTCTATCTTTTGAATTTTATCTTTGCGGGATCAATTTCAGCTGATGATATTTCAACGAATCAAATACAAGTAGGACCAATACAAGGACCTATAAATTCGGAATTTCAAGAATTTGGTCCAAGTCTTTCTCCCGATGCAAAAACCTTATATTTTTATTCAAAAAGATCCAATAGATCCTATACAGAGATTTTTCGCTCTACGAAAGATAAGAATGATAACTGGAGTTTTCCATCTGAAGTAACAGAAGTTAATTCTGACTTTGATGATCAAAGCCCTTTTGTCTCTCGAGACGGGAAGATTATGCTACTTTCTTCCAATCGTGACGGAAGTATAGAGGTTCAACTTGAAAATGGAAAAATTGGAATTTCTAGGGATCTCTACATAAGCGAATGGAATGGTAAGGGTTGGAATCAACCCGAAGCATTACCTCTAGGAATTAACACGGAAGAAATTGAAGAAAATCCGCATTTATTAGGCGATACTTTGCTTTTTACTAGATACCCATTCGGCAAACCAAATCTTGCCAAAATTTATTTCACTCAATTGAAAAATGGAAATTGGACAAAGGTAAAACCTTTGCCTTCACCTATTAATGATAATTATGCGACGATAGCTGCTGCTTTCAATGATGAGGGGACTATCTTATTCTTTTCATCTAATCGACCTGGTGGATTTGGAGGATTTGATCTTTATATGGCGAAGATTCAGGGAGAAAACTTCGTCGATGTAGAAAATTTAGGTCAGCCTATCAACTCGAAAGAAGATGAAGCGTATATAGTTTTTCAGCAGGTTAAAAAAACATTTTTATTTTGCCGGCGTGTCGAGGGCAGATCCTTTGATATCTACAGTGCTTCTTTACCGAAAAGAGAAAATGTGGTTCAAAATAAGCTAGAGGAGTCTGGTAGGGTTTCCTTAGATTCAATATATTTTGAACGTGCTTCAGCGCAATTGAAGCAAGATTCCGTAACTACTCTTGATTCGTTAGTGGATTATCTGCATGAGAATCCAAATATCAAAATGAAGATTATCGGCCATACAGATCTAACTGGAAACTTTGAAGATAATATGGTTCTTTCAAAAGACCGTGCCAAATCTGTCCGCGATTATCTCGTTAGAAAAGGAATCGATGAAAGACGACTCACAACGGATGGAAAAGGACCCACCGAACCTATTTTTAATGCAAATGATGAAGAGTCGTCTAGGAAAAACAGACGTACAGAATTTGTCATACAATCCAAGTAAATTTACTTGTCAGTCGCCAGTTTAGACCGAAATTAAATAGGAGGCGATCTGAATGCGAAACCTGTTTTTTAAGGACTTTGTATTTATAGGGATTCTTTTTTCCTTTGGATCCCTTTTTTCACAAACTAGCCCTACGATTGAAAAAATTAAGAAATCGAAGGTGCTAACAGTCTCTGTGAATGAATTTTATGATCCGTTTTACATTGAAAATGCGAATCCAAATTTTCCAGGCGTTGATGTAGAATTGGCTCAAGAATATGCTAAGTTTCTTGATGTTGATTTAAAAATTATCCCTCTTCGAACATTTGATCAACATGCGCGGATGTTAGATAAAGGTGATACACAGATTGCCATGGCTGGATTGTCTGCATCTATTAATCGCTTTAAAGATGTTTACTTTACTGATCCTTATTTGATATCCACTCCTGCTGGTTTAGTAAATAGAAATGCCCTTCCACCGGAACCAGAAGGTCAAATTGTTACAGTTCAATTATTTAGAAATTTAAGTGATCTAACCAATCTTACAGGAATCTCATATTCTGTATTAGCAAACAGCTCTAATCATTTTTATCTGCGTGAAGCGTTTCCCAAAGCTCAGATTTTTTCATATTTTACTAATGATGCAGCGATATCTGAACTCAAAAAGAATAATGTAAATTGTTTTGTTGGTGATTCATTTTTTATCCAAGCTCTTTTACAGAAGGAACCTTCACTACGAGCAAATTATTTGCCTATTTTAGGTGTTGTTGTGGAAGACCATATCAGTATGGCGGTTGCAAAACGAGATATAGAATTTTTATATCATTTGAATTTTTTTATCAAAGAATACAAACGTACGGGTAAAATCCAATCCATTGCAAATCGTTATTTTAAATCGAATCAGTGGGTAAAAAAACCATAAAACCTCAATGGGTTTTATAGAAATGAAAGATGAATCAAAGTTTGGCTGTCTTTTTTTATAAAAATTTCTATTTTATAAGTTTCCTATCTCTTCTTTGTTTTGCAGGTTCAATCAACGCACAGGAAGAAGAATCTCAAAGAACGAATTTAAACTTTAATGGATCTTTTCGTATACGCGCAACCAACATAGGAAGAGATGTTTTACTACAAAGACAAACTCCTACTACACCTATCAAAGATTACGATAGGGAAAGACAAGATGCAGACAATGTACAACGAGAACAAATCCAACAGGATTTAGAAAGACGACGTCTTGGATTGCCTAGTCAAATCACTCCGAGAAAAGAAGATATAAGCTTTTACGACACCAGATTCTTATACAATATGAGTTTTTCCGCCAATAAATATGTAGAAGGTGTTTGGGGAATGCAGGTTGGCGATATTCCCTTCGGAGGTCGAGGTCTTCGTCCAACAGGTCCGGATGGCTATGATCCTGGTCTCGTTGGACCTGGTTCCGGTGGAGAGAGAGGCCGAACCGCCGCAGTAAATGTCCAGACAAACTTTCTCTATCTTAATTTTAGAATCCCAGAATCAGGACTGTTTATCAAAGTTGGTCAGCAATTATTTAGTTCTGCGCAAGGAAGGGTATTGTTTTCGACAGGAACAGGTGTTAGTATTTTAAAAAACTTTCAATTTCTTCGTCTCTCTTGGGAAGCAGGTGTGCTCCGAGCGAGTGACCAAAGTTTTCTGGACGTAGACAAGAATGGATACGCTGATAAAAACTATCAAAATTCAAACATATACTACAATCGTATGAAGTTTGAATACTTCCGTAATGTAAGAAACGAAATTTACGGGTATTGGTTAGATGATAACCAAAGATCGGACAATGAAACAGCTAGACTCGGATGGTATGGATTATTTAACGAGTTCAATTTCCAAACGTTTAGTTTTATAGTGCATGGTGTCTTTAACTCTGGTGTAGTAAAAAAGTTAACTCCTATCGTGGATGAAATGAATGTAACCCTTTACAATCAAAACCAGAGACATTTTATCAAAGGAGGTCTTTATGACTTTCAAATGACGTATCGGTATAATGAGGCTTTAAATTTTAATCTAATCGCATTAGGAACTACGGGTCGACCTGGTTTTGATGAAAATGGAAGAGAGGCAAATCTTAAAGGAAATGGGTACCGAACATTAGCTCCTGGATTTTCAATCTCCAACATTGCTACTGACTTTACGGGAGGTTATGCACTTTTTAACGGATCTAGTTTTTCAGGAATCAATGAATATGGATTTTTTACAAATATCATCGCATTTGGTCCTTACCAGTTTACGTTAGGATACTACCAGCTTTGGGCAACACGATCGCCTGAAATTAAAATCAATAGAGAATTTAATGAGAGAAATGGATTTAGAACTTCAACGTATATGGGTATGGAATATAATTTTAATATCCGTTATAACGTAACCGCTGATTTCCAAATCATCTTTAGGTCGGGATATTTTGTTGCTGGAGATGCGTTATTTGTTTTGTTGGATTCAAGATTTGGAAGCGTACTAAGAGAAGCTTTTATAGTTTTTGAGCACCGCTTCTAATTATCTAAAGTAAGGTTTAGATAACAAGCCTTGATTTGATCGCTTTCCCAAGAGTATATTGATCCGAATATTCCAAAGTTCCACCAATCGTTATTCCATGTGCAATTCGCGTTACTTTAATATTTAAGGGACGAATTTCCTGAGAAAGATAGGAGGCAGTTGCATCTCCTTCCAAAGTTGGATTTGTTGCGATTAGTACTTCTGATACCTCTCCTTCCGATAATCGAGTTAAAAGTTCTTTGATTCGCAATTCATTAGGACCAATACCATCTAGAGGTGAAATAGCTCCGTTTAACACATGATATTTTCCAAAATACTCTTTTGTATTTTCAATGAAGAAAATATCTTCTGGTTGTTCAACGACGCAAAGAATTTTGGAGTCTCGTTTTTCAGAGAGACAAATCCCACAAACTGGACTCTCTGTTAGTCCTCCGCAAATTTGACAAAATTTCAATTCATCCTTAGCTTCCTCGATGCTCTGCAACCATAAGTCAAAATTCCCTCTATTCATTCTAAGAATGTGGAATCCAATTCTGGTCGCACTTTTTTTCCCGATACCTGGTAAGGAAGAAAATGCTTGGACTAATTTTTGGAATTGTACGTCAGACAGGGGGTACACCTCCATCTTTACCCATTTGGTTTAAAATCCCTTCAAAGTCACTTGGGTTGAAACCTAACACATTTCGAACTTCATGCGCCATTGCTTCCTTGGCTTTGCGTTGCACTTCATTTGTAGCAGATAGAATCAAGTCTTCTAACATTTTTTTGTCATCCGCTGTGAACATTATTGGATTTATAATGAGATTTGTTAGTGTTCCATCAGCAGTTGCTGTTACTTCAACCATGCCGGCACCTGCACTCGCATTCACTCGGAGAGTGGATAATCTCTTCTGAAGTTCTTCTTGTTTTTCTTTGAAATTTCCAAACTGTGAAAAAGCTTCTTTCAAATTTTTCATTTGATCAAATACACCCATAGTAGCCCCCAACTAAAGATTTTTGAACTGGCTTGCGTCAACTTCGGTGCCAGAAAATGTCTCTTGGACTAGTTTATCAAGACTGTCCTGCTTATCTACGTTCTTTGGTTTCTCATCTTTTTTGACTTTTGTCTCAACAGGAAAATTTGATTTTTCTTCCTCTTTTGATTTTATCGTTTGCGGAGTATGTTCCGGTAGATGGGAAATATCTGTTTGAATCAACTTGTTCAATTCCGAAAGTTTATTTAAAACTCCAGAGACACTTGGTTTTTCTCTATCAAGAATCAATTTCCGAAATTGAATTTCCAAATATACTTTGGTCTCATAAGAACTTCTAAGTTTCATCTGATTCATTTTCTCATGAATTAGAAATATTCGTTCTGCGAGTAGGACCAAGGTTTCACGATCCAATTCCCGATACGATTGTTTCAGTCGAATTAAGTCTTCACTTGGTATATTGATCGATTCTCTATCGGCAAGATTATCCTTAATTAGAAGGAGTGAATTTAAAAATTCTAAAAAATCCCATACAAACTTAGTTAAGTCCAAACCTTCTTGGAAATAGGTTTCTAGATTTTCAAAGATATGAGCGGACTTGGATGAATCCAGGATTTGATCCAGAAACTGGACAAAGGTATCAACTCCATGATACCCAATCATCTTTCTGAGTTTAGGGCCTGTTAGATTACCATCAGTAAATACGACTGCTTGTTCCATAAAAGAAAGAGTATCTCTCACGGATCCATCTCCCTTCTTTGCAATCCAAAAGAGGCCTTCTGTATCAAATTTAAAATTTTCTTTTATACAGATTGTTTCCACATAACTTTGTAAAACGGAAACTGGCACTTTCCTAAAATGAAAGTCCTGGCATCGAGATAAGATGGTTTCTGGAATTTTGTGATACTCAGTTGTCGCCAAGATGAACACGACATGTGGCGGAGGTTCTTCTAGAGTTTTGAGTAGTGCATTGAACGCAGCACCACTCAACATATGAACCTCATCTAAAATGTATACTCTGTACTTTCCACCCATCGCATTGAACTTAACATTCTCTCGTAGTTCACGGATGTTATCCACTCCACTATTCGATGCTGCATCTATTTCAAATACGTCATTTGAATTACCTTTTGTAATCTCAAGACAGGAATTACAAACATTACAAGGCTCCACACCGTCCGGCTTTTCGCAATTCAGACGTTTTGCAAGAATACGTGCTATGGTTGTTTTACCAACACCCCTGGGACCGATAAATATGTAAGCATGTCCAATCTTTTTTGATTTGAATGCATTTTGAAGGGAACCAACAGCCAATTCCTGAAAGATTACATCTTTAAAGTATTGGGGTCGGTATTTACGAAAGAGTACTTGGTGGTTATCGCTCATTTAGGAACCATTCGGAGAGACCGGGATTCGAACCCGGGGTGCTTTTGGCACACATGCTTTCCAAGCATGCACAATAGACCACTCTGACATCTCTCCAATGATTTCTACTCGCTTCCATAAAAAGAAACGGTCAATAGAATTCTACCTTTTCTCTTTGAAAAAAGTAAGAAATTCTGATTTTTCCAAGTTGATTTCGTGTAGAATTTTGGGAATCAACTCCTGAAATTCAGCCAT
>JALOTI010000102.1 GCA_025457985.1 Leptospira sp. | reverse complement strand
GCCATTTATGCGCTCGTTAATACTTGATTAAGAAAAAAATCGGGAAGTTTCATTGGTCTTCCTTTTTTAAAATCAAAAAACAAAGCTAAAAATACTGCCTCACAAACCAAAGCCCCATCAGATACTCGATACATTGTCTGAAGTACCTTTCCTTTGATTTTGTTTCCATCGCCGAAACCAGTATCAATCCGAACGGAATCTGGATGGGATACAGGTTTATGATATGTTAGTTCTGCCTTCAACAAAACGGGTCCTATACTTTCACTTCGGAGTTTTGCAACGGAAAAACCAACAGAGTCCAAAGCTTGCATACGTGCTTCATCAAAAAAATATTGGTAGGTTCCATTGTTTAGATGTCCGTTTGCATCCATTTGACTCCATAAGATTGGAAGAGTCGTTGAGTGGGATGGATTCTTTTGATTCATGGGTTAACCTCAAGATCGTTATCTGATCCTAAATTCCTGTACGGACATCTATTGGCAAGAAAATAAAAGCAGACAGACTGGTCTGTTTATAATCACATGTAAAAATGTGAAATTTTGCAAATGAATCACTCTTTTTCTAGATTCAAAAGAAAAAAACAGACAGAAAGTTCTGTTTTATTATCTGGATTGACAAACGGGTTTGGTTCTATTTTGATTCGACCATGACCAAAACCTCTCCAAAACTTCGGATTCTAAAGGTATCCAAACAGCTTTTTTTTGAGAACGGTTTTTATCACACGGGAATCAACCAGATCATTAAAGAAGCTGATACGGCAAAAGCTTCCTTCTATGATCATTTTCCCTCCAAGGATGAGCTTGGAGTACAGGTCATTCGATCCTACGGTCGTGATATTTTGATTTGGTTTCGGCAAATTTTGCGCAAGTCAAAAACACCAAAACAGTTTGTTAAAGTATTTACACTTGCCGTTCGAACCCAAATACATTCAAACATCTCTTACTACCAAGGTTGCCCTGTTGCAGTATTCTCATGTCAATTTCCGATCGGCAAACAACCGTTTTCTGGCGAGTTTCAATCTATCGCAAAAAATTGGGAAACGGTTATCGAAAGAAAATTGATTCAATGGAAAGAAGAAAACCTTTTACCGAAGACGTTGCATCCTCAGTTTACAGCAAAAAGACTTATCAATTCATATGAAGGTGCACTTATCAATTGGAGAATGACTTTGGACGAATCCTACATCGACCAAATGAAGGAACAGATTAAAGATCTATTGATTCTATGAACTTTTTTATTCTCTTAAAATTTGTAGAGAACCCTTAGTAAGTAAATTTTGAATTTTTAGAAGGGTTTCATCCTTTGGTTCTAAGTCTGGAATGTTACGATAAATTTCGGCAACCTTGCGGATTTTTTTAATTTCTGGATATAAAACTGTTGTGTCCTTCCATTTACCAGAGGATTCCATAATTTTTGAATACTCTAGATATGTTTGGATCTTTCCCTTTTTTTCCATATATCGAATTCGATTATTGCATTTGCATGGATTGGTAGAATTTGAAAGACTACATTGTTTTCCTAAGAATTCATCCATTTGTAGTCTAGCGCGCGATAGACGTTTTCTATACAAATCATTCCCAATATCCAAAATCCAAGAACCTTCTTCACTCGATACACCGAATACTTCTCCAAGGATGTACGCAATTCTATAGTTCTTTGATAGACACAATAACATAGCATTGGTGCATGCCATTTGAATATTATAAACCAAAAACGGTAACTTCGAAGAATCAGAATCTTGATTGTGATTGTGGATGGAGAGTTGTTTTTCAACTTGCCGGAATCGAAGTTGGTTTAGGTTGTTTTTCTTTTTTTTCGCATTGATAAGGTGGTTTGTAGCCACTCTGTATATCCAAGTGGAAAGTTTTGCTTCCTTTCGAAAGGTACCCAAATGAGTAATCACTTTGATTAAAATTTCTTGAGTGGCATCACTTGCATCTTCGGGTTCCCAAAGAAACTTTAGTGATAGAGAAAATATTTTCGGTTGGAAGATTTTAATTAAATCTTCCAATGCTTTTGAATTACCACTCAAACATTCATCTAATAGTTGTTTGTGTGGATCTGTAATCATTTTTCCCTATTTGAAACTAAATGCAACACCAAAGCCAGACCTGCAGGAAACCCTTGCGTAAACAAAATCGAAAACTTAGCTGTCAAGGAACCATAAATTCCAGCAACAATGATACAAACCAAAAAGAAGATGATCGTTTGGTATTTTTGCTTACTATCTTTAATAAACAACAAAGCCCAAAATAATCCTGCGGCTAAAAATCCATTATACAAACCTTGATTTTTTGCCAGAGTAGCGGTGATACTTGCGGTTTCTGGGGTAAGTTGGAAGGTTTTCATTCCGTATTCCGTCTGCCACAAAAACATTTCCAAAACCAAAATGAATACATGTTCTAATGCTACAAAACCAGTAAGAAATAGAGAGATGAGTTTCATTGAATCCTCCTAATGATTCTTTACCCAATTCGGACAACGGCTTTTGTGCGTTGTGACCGAGTTTGGAAAAAAAATTCCAAAATAACGTTAATAACGTTCAAAATTGGGCCCAAAAACGTTTTTAACGTTCAGTCGCAAATCCCTTCCGTCGATTTTTGCGTGACAATAGGATTCTAAGGGAGGTTACTTCAAAAAAACTGAGAATTGAAAAACACATGAAAAAAATACAACTTAGCGTAATTGCCTTTTTTATTACTGTAAACTCATTTGGGTGTTTCTTAAATCCTGGATCTTCGGATGATTCTTTGGGAGCAGCCCTTGCTTTGGCTCTGGGAGGGGCCAGTGGAAACGGAGAAACTTCGACGGGAACTGGAACTACTACTTCTACCGACCCTGTGATTCCAGCAGTTGACCCAACACCGACACCCCCAGCTCCAAGCAGTGATGTTTGTGTCTTGGGAACAAATGCTTTCTATGTAAATGCTGACTCTGGTTCTGACTCAAATGCTGGTACAAAAACAGCACCCGTTCAATCCATCAAAAAAGCTATGGAGCTCGCAGATGCAGGAAAGGCCATTTGTGTTGCGACTCGTTCCTCTGGAAATTCTTACGAAGAAGAAACGGCCACTTTGAATGTTAAGTCTGGTGTGAGTATTTATGGTGGATATTCGGCGGAATGGGTTCGTGACCTAACAAACAATTCTACCAAATGGAAAACAAACCGCATTGGTTTGATGTATGCAAATTTAAATGGAGATTCCGAGATCTCTGGTTTTGAAATCACAGCTAAAAATCCGACCTCACCAAACGAAAGTTCGTATGGAATTCTTGTTACAAGTGGAACGGCTAAACTCACTTTAAAAAGGGTTAAACTTCGTGCAGGCTCTGTGCCTGAACAAAAATCATCTGCACCTGGATCCAGTATTGGGATCTTGGTTTCTAGTCTTTCTAAACTAACGATTGAGAACTCGGAGGTCCGATCTGGAACTGCGGCTTCCGGTGCGGATGGCACCAACGGGGAAAACGGGGTTGCTGGTGGAAACGGCGGGAATGGTTCGAACGGGGATGATGATTACACCGACACATGGCTGGGGTTAGGAGGTTCGAAAGGACTTCATCCTACTCTCGAGAGCTTAAACGGATTTGCAGGAGGAAGAGGAGGAAGAAGTAGAGAGAATGGAGTCACTGGCCTAGGTTCTTGCGGAGGTGTCGGCGGTGCATGGGGAGATCCTGGGAAAACTGGACTTGCACCTACTTGCGCGATCGGAAATGGCGCTAGTGGAAACCAGGGCTCTGGATCTATTGGTTCCATTGGTGTTTTCTCCCCTTTCTACCAACCATCTAACGGAAACGATGGTGAAGATGGCCAAGATGGAGTTCCAGGAAGTGGTGGCGGTGGTGGTGGTGGTCAGTTTTGTACTTTTTGTGATGATGGAACGGGAAATGGCGGTGGCGGTGGTGGAGCTGCAGGTAGTAAGGCTACCAAGGGTACGGGTAGTCGAGGTGGTGGGTCTAGTTTTGCCACCGTATTACTCGATTTAGACGAGGTTACCATTGCTAGCTCACGTTTTATCTCAGGTTCTGCGGGTAGTGGTGGATTGGCTGGCAATGGCGGGATCGGCGGTGCGGGTGGGTTGAAAGGTTCAGGAGCAAAAATGTCTATCGGTGAGGTAGGCGCAGGTGGAGATGGTGCTCCTGGGGGCAAAGGAGGAGATGGAGGAGACGGAAGCGCTGGCAGTGGAGGCTCGTCTATTGCACTCTATTTAAAAACTATTGGTTCTCTTACTTTAACCAATAACGAATTTGTATCCGGAGTGGCAGGCCAGGGTGGAAGTGCAAGGAATTCTGCCTCCGGGTATGGGGGGCATTCCATGGGCATCTATTCGCAAACCGGGAGTTCCTTTACAACGAGTGGTAGCCAATTCACTCTCGGCAGTTTGGGTCTCGCTGGATCGATTGCAGGTACGGGTGTTGCAGGCCAAAGTGGTTTGCGAAAGAATGTTAGCTGGGAGTAAGGTCTTTACTCCATACTTCATAAAAAATAAGATTCAACAATTCTACCGAGGAGCGCTACGGCTCCTCGTTTGCAGGACGAGTTGAGATTTCTAAAAAACCTATACTTCCGCTATTATTCAAAAAAACATTTTTTGATTTTACCATTCTTCCGGAACATACATCCAAATTGTGTCGGAAAGCAGCAAGTCTTGTGATTGCAGCTGTTGTCGCTGCATTTGAATTGGTTTCATAAAACAATGATCTAAAGGTTCCTGTATCTGGATCTAACCTCGCTGTGATAAATGGGAAAGGGTTCACAGAGGAGCCAGAGGAAATTGAGTCGTAGCCTGTCAACTTTAGGCCATCGAAAGTGCCAAAGAGTTTTGAGGTAAGCGCATTGATACGATTCTCAATTGATAAAATTGCAGGATCATTTGCAAAACCAGATGTAGAAGATCCTAGATAACTATGCCAGAGAAGATTTAAGTTGGAATCTGTACGCATATAAAGTATACTCGAATTTGAATTACTTAGGAATGGCTGTGCCGGATTTCCAAATCCGCCTCCATCACCTGCACCGTAAGCAAAGAGTCGGTTGTTTTCGTAAACAAGTCTTGCGATTTCGTCTTGTGCAACACCGTTTGTATTCCCGTAATATCTTACATTTTGTACGGAAAAATCTAGTCCTAATTTTATAAATAAAGTACTAATACCGGAGCTGCCAGGCGCTGGGTGATTGGGAAAGCCATCAACAATACCGGTTGATACTCCTGCAATAATAATGTTATTTCCAATTGTGACACCACTACGTGCGGTAATATAATGATTGTTTGAGTTGTCGCCGATGATGAATCTCTGCGAATTTCCAGAACCATCTCCATTTATAGTCACCCAACCAATTTCATTTTTACCCAGTTGGCCCGAGGTCTGGTTCGAAGGTATCGGTAAGTCGGAGAAACCAACTGTATCAGCCGTGCCCGTAGAATTTAGTGTTTGATAGAAAAAGTGGATCCTGTCGAGCTCATCCACAATTGCAAAAAAAGAATTACTAGCATTAAATTCGGAAGTTGGTTTGTTGAGATACCGAGACCAGACGCGAGCGCCTTTCGGATTGTATCTAACAATATGAATGGCGGCAGTGGGGTCCGCTGCCTTTGAGTTAATCGATCCCGCTTGAGTTGTGGTTACCGCCGTTGATACTCCAACGTCTCCATTAGCAAATTTGAAAAGCGAAGCAAAGGTAGCGTCTTGTACATTTCCGTTACTTTCACCTAAATAGTCTATCCATTCGATTTGAAAGGACTTACCGTTGACTTTACCAATAATAATGTTCGCATTTGGAATTGATCCCGAAAAGGAAAAGTTCAGACCATTGGTTTTCCCATTCCAGTCTACGGGCTCGCTAACACTTGCAGAGAAGTAAATATCACCATTAAATTGTTTTAAATCATTAACAACTGTAAAATAACTCCCACTACCCAACCGCACAGTCCCCCTGACATTCGGATCACATAGAGAGTCTAGATAGGCTCGGAGTAAAAATGTTTCTAAAAATGCCTTAGAGAAGGGGTCGCCTGGATTGTTTAAATTGAGTTTACAGTTAAAGTTGAATATACTAATTATTAAGAGTAAATAGTTTAAAAAATAGAATCTAATGAGAGACTTTTTTTTCTTCATGCCAAAATTCCTAAGGAAATATCTTTCTAATTTAGATAAACAAGTAGAATCGTAAAATTTCCACTAGGAAAACATCTTTATCGTTCGGATTCTATCCGAGTTTCGTTACATTGCGTACATTTCCTAGCAAATAATTAAAAAAGTTCGTCTATTGCAGTTTGGTATACTTCTGCGTACTCTTTTTTTCTAAGTTTCCAGCTCCAATTTAGATTCATACAATTTTGGACAATGGTATCCCGCTCGGGTCCATAATAAATGTCTTTTGCTCGTTCAAGTGCATAACCTAAAGAGGCAGAGTCTCCTGGTTCAAATACGATCCCAGTTTTTAACTTTAAATCCAAAGATTCGGAAACAGTATCATTCAGTCCGCCCACCCGAGATACAATAGGAATGGTCCCATAGGTTTGGCTATACATTTGATTGAGTCCACAGGGTTCAAACAAAGATGGCATCAGGAAAAAATCACTTGCCGCTTCGATTTGGTGTGCAAGCTCTTCATTATATCCTTTGTAAAAATAAAAGGAGTCTAGATCTCGGTCGGAATGGTAAAAAAATCCATCCTCTAAATCTTTGTCTCCGGCACCTAATACTACGTAGTTGAAAGGGAGATATTTTCTTTGGACATAAGTTTCTAGAAATTGAGTATAGCCTTTTTGGTGCGTAAGTCTACCAATAAGACCAATCAACGGTTTTTCTAAATCCAAATGAGGCCTACCAATCTTTTGGTATAAATATTCTTTATTCTTTCGTTTCCCATCCTTCCATGTTTCAATTGAAAAATTAGAATGA
>JALOTI010000101.1 GCA_025457985.1 Leptospira sp. | reverse complement strand
GCCATTGGCCTCAAAGAGTCCTTGCGATTTTCCATAACCTGCCCAAATGAGAACTGGTTTACTTGAATCCAGGCGAACAAAAACAGTCTCACCGATCCCATCATCTTTTGCACCTTCGACCCAAGCTGTTTTTGTGTCGTAATCCGATATGGCAAAGGGAGTATACATACAAGTCCAAGCATCAACACGTTCCTTATATTCATAGTCCTCCTCACCTTTGTTAGGAGTTGGTTTCTTCGTGTCTGGTTTTAGAGAAGAGGTTGCCCAGGATTGTAAATTGCTATACACTTCCATTCCATTGAATCGGATTGATGGAATGAATCCCGCGTCGATCTGCTTTTTTAGAGTAGGGTTTTCATACATAGCGCAGGGGTTTCCCTCATAGGCTTGCGAAAAAAGAGGCAAAGAAAGTAGAGAGAGCAAAATCGTAAAAAAATGTTTCATGGCGTAAGTTATGGAAGGTATTTGGAATCCAGTCAAGATATTTGGAGTTTCGGTTGAGGAAATTCGCTCATGTCCATCCGTTTTCTTAGCCATTTCTTAGTTTCCTAATTATATACGGAAATTAGCATAGGCTCAAGCAGATGAACATCGATCCTAGAACCATCCTTATCGTGAATCTCCTTGGGTGTTTGATCATGTCGTTTGGATTGTGGACTGCCTCGATTGCTTTTTTCAAACGAGCAAAGTTTGTAAAAGAATGGGCGATAGCCACACTGGTCCAGGCGTTTGGCTGGGCAGTGACGGGTGCGCTTCGGGGGATCATCCCGGATGTTTTGTCTATAGTCGGTGGCAATACTCTCATACTGGTCGCACTTCTATATTATTATACAATTATTCGTCAATTTTTTGACAGACCAAACAATTTGCTTCATTCTTCGGTTTTCGTTATATTATTTGCTTTGTCAATGTACGGAATTTATAACTCGGACATCCATCAAAAATTCCGAGTGGTTGTCATATCTTTGTTTAACGGCATAGCTTTGCTCTTGGTGGCTTATGAAATTTTTTATGCATCCAAGGATCATAAAATTTCGAGTCGATTCACGGGATACTTCTTTGGTTTTTGCGGGATCTTTATGCTCGTTCGAGTATTTATTTATAGCCTTGCAAATATTCCGCCAGACCAAGTGGCTTTCGCACCCGGTCCGATTCAAGATGTCACGTATCTTTTTTTCTTTGTTACTTCCGTGATGGTAACATTCGGATTTTTGCATATGGTTGCAGACCGATTTGCCTCGGATCTTCTGACCAGTGAAAACAATCTTCAATCTGCCTTAAAAGAAGTTCAAAACCTCAATCAAACAAAAGACAAATTTATGTCGATCATTGCCCATGATCTAAAAGGTCCGATTGGTGGGATTCATTCTTACCTCAACTTGATTGATGAAGACATTCACAAATATACAAAAGAATCTCTTCATAAAGAAGTTGTAATGGTGAAAGATACTTCATCAGAAGTGTATAATTTACTGTTGAATCTTTTGTCTTGGGCGAATTCACAATCGGGTGAGCTTACATTTTCTCCTACAAAAATTCCCCTGCATCCCCTGGTGGAGTCAGTTGTTCAGGTTCATACTTCTTTGGCAAATAACAAGAGTATTGTGATTCAAAATCAAATTCCGATTGCCTCGGAGGTATTTGCAGATTCTTATATGATAGAAACTATCCTCCGCAACCTGGTAAGCAATGCCTTAAAATACACGCCCGTTGGTGGGAATGTCCGTGTCCATTCTAGGGAGACTTCCGATCAAGTTCAAATCCTTGTATCCGACACAGGTAAAGGGATTCCTGAAGATTTGCGAGAGACCTTGTTCCAGTTTGATAAAAAGAAGATGAGTCTGCCTGGAACCCAAGGGGAACGAGGAACGGGACTAGGACTTGTGCTTTGTAAAGAGTTTGTAGATCGACATGGCGGAACTTTGGTCGTAGAAAGTGAGTTAGACCAAGGATCAGATTTTATAGTGGGATTGCCGAAGGGGTAGGTAAGAGCAGTTAGCGAAGTAACACCGGAAGTGGCGTTCCTCCATCTAATATCTCGTATGCGATTGGGTATTTGTGGAGGATGTCGATACATTGTCTATAGTAGGGACCTTTGAATACAATTCGTCCTCCCCTCGTTGCCGTGTGGCCAAAGACTTGGTGGATGGGAAGAGGGTTATCTTCTTCCACTAACTCTTCGTAATCGCACCAAATTGCACTTCCAGCTTCGGCACTACCACCCCGTTTGTATCCAACGCAGGTTAGAAACAGTTCTTCATTTTCAAAACCAAATGAGTTGATGGAGTCAGCGATATTGGAGTTTGGATCTTCAATTAATTCGTAAAATTTACGAAGTATACCCGCATGAGAATATAAAACACCATCTAATTCCAACGCAAATTGCCAGTTGATTTTTTTAAGTAGTGTATTTGCCTGTTTCGCATAACTTTCCCTATAGCCTGTAACATAAGATTCAAATTCCGGCTTAGTTTATTGTAAGTCATGATTTCCAATTAAAAAATAGATATGATTGAATTTGGTTTTGAGACGCACAATCTCTCTTAGATTTTTGATGATCTTTTGGTCTGAAAAACCTTGCCTTGAATCGAGATAGTCTCCGATAAATACAACGGCATCATAATACTCAAATGGAATCTTCTTCCAATCATTTCTACCATGGATATCTCCAATTGCTAATACTTTCATGAGCTTCCCTCCAATTGGTTTTGGGTATGAATATCAAAGTATTTGATAGCTTCGCAAAACATATCAAAGACTGGTTTTGTGATATTTGGTAATTGGCAGACAAAAGGTTTTCTTGGCGATGCGTTGATCGAACTAAAAGGCAATTCCAAATGGCCAAAACAAATCTCACCGTGATCGATAAAAAGATGATTCGAAAAGAAGATATCTCCATTATGTTGTTCTGGATTGATCCGAAACAATCGGAGTGTTAGAATCTCATCTGTCCATAACAAAGAGATGGAGATGTTCTTTCCGTTGTAGAAAAAATCATGATTCATGATTCTTCACGGTCTTCTAACCAAGATTTGTATAATTTTGTCTTTTTAAAGAGTTCGATTCTCTCGGGAAATTTGTCTTTGCACGCGTTGATATGTTCCTCTAATCGATCATAAAAATAATCGGAGTCGTTTTCCCAAAGATAGGCAAGGGCATCTTTGCAATGGATTTGGATCAGATGGAGTTTGCCAGCCTTTGCAATTTCTTCGATATGATAATTACAACTCCCAGGATTTATATGAGCAGAAAGGGAATTGATGCAATAATGGAAGACGCGACAAAGATCGAGAAACTCATCATTACCTTCGAAGAATTCGGAAAGTTCATAGAATACGGTCGAATAGTCGGGATCATCCCAAGAAGTCGACTCAGGTTTGATTTTGAACTTTTTGAAAAGTAGGGGTCCATAGACATCAAACCTCTCCAAAAATTCCTTATATGTATCTCGCTTTAATTCCGCAATAAAATGCGATGAAAAATCATGGATCTCTTCGCCATACTCGGTTGTTAGCCTGTTGGAAATAGACTCGTCATAATAATCCAATTTGATTGAGGACTTGATAAATTTTGTTACATCTTGGATGATCTTTGTCTCCATAAAATACCTGCTTTGCGTTATCTGCTTATGAAGAAAGCATAACTTTTGAATATGCGGTTTTTCGGAAAGCTTTTTTCCGAAATGGGAAAAAGGGGTGGGTAGAGTAGGCTCGCTAGATGGGAGAGGAAAAGGGATTATTTTCGAGATTTACTTTGTATAAAACTTAAGGTTTTCTGATTCCCGATAATGATCAATTTTGATTTTGGGCGACTCAATCCAACATACAATTCTGAAATATTTAAGTTCCCTGGTTTCAATATTTTTTCGAGGTTGCACAATATAATAATTGGTCGCTCCAATCCTTTAAACTTACTAATCGACTCTACAAGAATTTGGTTACGTTCTGTTTTTCTGTCTTGAGCATTGATTATTTTATATTCACCAACTGTTTTACCGCTCAAGTAAATCTCTTCGATGGGTTCTGGCATAAGTATTCCGATCTGATCTAACGAGATTTTTTCCACTGTTAGATGCTGATTCAGGATAGAAATAAGTCTTTTCTGAAGATCGTTTTCATTAGTCAATTCTGAATAGATTACTCCGGCACCTTTAACGCCCGAACTTTTCATCGCAGTACCACTGTAGAAACTTGATGCGACTTGATGAATCTCGTCAGAATTCCTAATATTCTGTGTTAAAGAATAATTAGTCATATAAGTAGGAAAGATCACATTCTTGTTATCAACGATTTGACTTTTATCATAGAAAATATAAAAATATTTCTCTTCTGTTTCGGAAAGTAATAACTCCATTGAAACCCACCAATCTGAGTGGAAATCTTGACCCTCGTCAACAAGTATGGCTTCAAATCGACGCTTAGATGTCTCTATGCAATCTAATAGTAAATCACTTAACTGCTTCTTTTCTTGATAGGTTAGAGAAAATGGATTACGATCCTTGAATGGATTTAGAATTCCTTTCTCATTTGCAAATTCTTGAACCAATTGGTCAAAGGAGGTGATCTGTAGATTTGGATGACTATCAACAGATTTACGTAAAAAATCTCGAAGCGTAGGGCTAAAACAGATAATTAGAGTATTAAGATTATCATTTACAAAACGTTTAGCTTTTTCGAGAAGTAGCACTGTCTTTCCAGTACCGGCTCCTCCTTGAACTAAAACTCTTTGGTTTTGGGAAATCATTTCCAGTAGTTCAAATTGTTGATCTTTTAATTCGATCAGTTCTTTTTCGTTTGTTTCAAGATCTCTTTTTAAAGGGTTCTCAATTTTCAGAGTTGGAGCCAACATCTTCTCCAACAGATTGATTCCATCAATTCCAAAAGTCTTTTTCTTCGACCAAAATTGATAAATAGATTCAATCTTGTCCTGGATTTTATTACTTTCCAGATCATCCTTAAAAATGATAAGTTCTTTCGGTCTTTGGATTCCTAAGTTCAAATTTTTGTTGTCGAAGAGATCGCAAAAAGCTACAGCACTGCCTATATCAACCCAGCGGTCTTTCCATTTTGGAAGAGAACGAATTTTATTCAGTAGAATAAATTTGCTTTTTTCCGCTTGTTTCCAAGGATCTGTTATCTGATGTCTTCGACCCATATGGTCGATTGAATAAATTGAATCAGTAAATCCATCAATTTCAATCCTACCACCTTTTACTTCCAATATCAAGATACCAGAGGTTGGATGGACGATAACAAAATCCGCTTCTCCTTGCTCAACTTTCCCTTCTGAGTTTCGATTAATCCACGTTCTATTATAGAAAACTGTAAATTCAGCGCTTAGATTTGCTTTTAAGCAATCAAATAGTTTTAGTTCAGCCGGGCTATTGTGATTTTGTCTGTATTCCGTGGACAATCGATCGGGAAAAATTCTTGCCATATCCTCATCTGTACTTGTAATGTGATCTGGCGTCAATCTAAATGAATATATTTGAATCTAAAGAGTCGATCCTCAATGCTTACAGAAGTTATGTAAGTGGATTTTTGAATATTAAAGAAAGTATAGCGCGCTCATTTCTCGACAGTCGTGTCTTGCAGGGTGGAGCTCTTTGGCCGTCTTCTCTTATCTCCGCTAACCCATCGTATGAAAAAGGAGGCTCGATAGACGAACTGATTAGAAGACAATTACTGCATCCCGAAACAAGAAATATTTTCCAAAAGAATGGAATTCCATTTGAGCTCCATTTTCATCAACGCATTGCAGTAGAAAATTATATCAATGGAAGAAATACAATTGTGACAAGTGGGACCGGTTCAGGAAAGAGTTTGACTTACTTTCTCCCAATCGTTGATTCTATTTTAAGATCAAATGATTTTTCTCCCGGAATAAGGGCAATTATTGTCTATCCGATGAATGCATTAATTAATTCTCAATTCTTAGAGTTTAGTGACTATTTATCTAAAAGTAAAATCACAATAAACAAATATACGGGAACTACAAAGTTACAAGAACGAGCTGAAATCCTTGCGCAACCACCTCACATACTTCTAACGAACTATGTAATGCTCGAATATATTATGGTTCGATCAAAAGAAAATGAGGCATTTTTCCAAAAAACTGGCTCCAAAATCTCTTGGATCGTATTTGATGAGTTACATACATATCGAGGTCGACAGGGATCGGATGTTGCTGTTCTTATCAGAAAACTTAGAGAAAAAATAGATTCTAATCCCAGGTTCACTGGAACTAGCGCAACTATGTCTAGTTCCACTATTGAATCCGAGCGAAAGTTGGAAATCGCCAATTTTGGATTCAAAATGTTTGGTGTAGATTTCGACGAGAACGATATCATTGAGGAACGATTGGTTAGAATATTTGATAAGAATGATATTGATTTTGAAAAAATTCGTAAGGAAATTTCTAGTCAAAAATTTCCAGAGAATGCAAATCTATTTAGAGAATTCGAATTAGCAAATTGGGTAGAGCAAACATTTAGCGTAAAGTTCGATGATTCAACCAAATCTGTTATAAGATCAAGGCCAAAATCTATCGAAGAGGGAGCGAGTATTCTTGCCGATGCAACTGGACTTCCCAAGGAAAAATGCGAAGACGCTATTCGGCTTACATTTTTACTTGGAAATCAATTTGAGTATCTAGAAGGGAAAAAATTTTTTGAATTCAAGCTTCATCAATTTTTTTCTCAAGGAGGTAGTATATACTCCACGTTACATCCTCCAGAAAGTCGGGATTATAGAATTGAAGGAGAGCTAATCTCACCAAAGTATAAAGGTGATACTATTCTGTTGCCTTTAGCTTTCTGTCGTGTTTGTGGGACCGAATATTATGTTATTAATTTAAATATTAGCGAAAGCAAAGTAACTAGACGAGAGTTTTTGGATGATCCATATCGTGA
>JALOTI010000100.1 GCA_025457985.1 Leptospira sp. | reverse complement strand
TTTTTGTGTTATGTGGAATATTTTTTGTCTCATATTCTTTGATCTCTCAGAAAAAAGAGAATAAACTTTTTACCTTTAGTTTGGTATTTGCCGTACTCGGTGCTATTATTGATTTACTTTTACTTTTTGAGCTAATGCCAAGATTTAGACCCTTAGGTCTTTTCAGTTTAAATTTATTTATAATTCCGCAAACAATTGGTGCATCGATGCATTTATTTTCTATGTATCGAAGAACGGAATCTTTATCTAAAGAATTGTTCAAGAGGAAAGAGATTCTAGAAAAAAGAGTTAAAGCTAGAACTTTTGAATTGGAAAAGGCAAATCGTTGGAAAGCAAATTTTGTCTCTTTGATAT
This sequence comes from Leptospira sp., assembly GCA_025457985.1. Classification (GTDB taxonomy): domain Bacteria; phylum Spirochaetota; class Leptospiria; order Leptospirales; family Leptospiraceae; genus Leptospira_A. The sequence continues at coordinate 6,618 of JALOTI010000100.1, read as the reverse complement.
CTCATGATTTGCGCTCTCCACTCAATAGTGTACAACAACTACTGGATTTAATCTTATATAATTTTGATACGACACCGGATGAAGAAAAGCTAAAATTTCTAGAAATGTCCAAACAAGGTGTTACACAATCTCTCCGTATGATGGAACAGTTGCTTGATGTAAGTCGATTTGATGCAATTGGATCAAAACTTATCCAAACGAAGTTTTCAATAGATGAATTGTTAACAGAAATTATTGCAAACACGGAACCAATTTCAATCATCAAAGGAATTCAGATAAAAAAAGAATCTCATTTAACTAGAGATACATATGTGATTGCTGACAGGACTCTAATAGGAGAAGTTTTTAAAAATCTAATTGTAAACGCGATAAAATTTTCATTTCCGAAAACCGAAGTTACAATCGTAATTTCTATAAAAGGTAAGTGGATATCCATCGAGTTTCGAGACCGCGGAATCGGTATGACGGATGATCAAATTCAGCAGCTAATTGGTGAGGATTTGATAAAAAGTATACCGGGTACAAGCGGAGAGCGAGGAACGGGTCTTGGAATCAAGTTATGTTATAGTATTATGGAAGCCCATTTCGGAAAACTTCGCATAAAATCCGTTATGGGAGTCGGTTCGAGTTTTGAGGTTTCTTTAGCAAAATCGAATAAATCTGTTTTGCTTGTAGATGATTCAGAAAACTATAGATCAGATTTAGCCGAATTACTCAGAAGGAATGAATGGATTGTTATTGAGGCATCGCACGGTGAAGAGGCTTTGCAACATCTAATGAGAATCACTCCTTCACTTATCGTGGTAGATAAAAATATGCCAGTGATGAATGGAGTTTCTTTTTTACACGAATGGGAAGGTAGAAGGTATGATAAAAATATACCTGTGATTTTGCTGAGTTCAGACGCGCCTGTCAGCGGAGACGATGGATTTTTAGTGGAAGAAGGAATAGAGGGAATTGTTTCCCTCTATTTATCCAAAATGTACCGAGTAGAAGATGTTATCCACTATATCGAGTCAGTTTACCAGTGATACACGTTCAAAATGATTTTTAATATGTAGAGTGTGGGCTAGATCATACTCTGCCTTGGATAATTCTCCATAAGCAAAGTGAGGTCTTAAATCCTCTTTTTCTTTGGATTGGAATAACCGTATATCGCTGAGAAGGTTTTTGGCTGCTACCCGAACATCTATCTCATTCGAAAGTTTTTCTCCTCCAGGAATGGGATCTTCTAAACCATGGCTCATTTTATTGCGAAATGCAAAAAAAGAAAAAGCCATCTTTCCTGCGGAGCCACGAAACAAAGCAGATTTCATTTCAGGATATCCTAATATGGAATATTGAATACTTTGCGAACAATGGCTTAAAACCTTCCCAAGAGACCAACTCCCTTGGATTTCGAGTTTGAGAGTTCCTTTTTCCACGGCTTCTAAAACGGGAACAAGTTCTTCCAGACCACTCGCCTCATCCCAAAACTCTTTCCAGGATTCTTTAGAAAAGGTATCGTTTGAGAATACTTTTTTGGGAACGAAGATCGCCGAAAGAGTCAAAAAGAATCCTTTCAAAAAAGTCGAACGTTTCACTAAAACTTACCTTTGAGTGCAACGGGTTTTTCCGAAACCTTTCGCAGTTTCATATTAAGGAATTCAACAATCACAGAGAAACTCATAGCGAAGTATATGTAACCTTTAGGGATATGGAGTTCAAATCCTTCTCCGAGTAAGGCAACACCGATTAGAATGAGAAAACTCAGCGCTAGGATTTTAATTGTTGGGTGTTTGTCCACAAAGTCAGAGATACTCCCACTAGATACCAACATAAATCCGACAGAAAGAATAACTGCCGTGACCATAACAAAAAGTTTATCAGTCATCCCCACCGCAGTGATCACACTATCTAAAGAGAACACTATATCTAAAATCATAATCTGAAAAATAATTTTAGAAAAGGAAGCATACTTTACTTTTTCATCGGAATGACCCGATTCTCCTTCTAACTTGTGGTGGATTTCTGTAGTTGCCTTGGCAATCAGAAAGAGTCCCCCAAGTATTAAAATGATGTCTCTCCCACTTATCTGTTCGGTAAAAACAGTAAATAAGGGTGCAGTCAGTTTCATGATAAAGGATAAAGAGAATAACAATAAAACTCGCGTTAGCATCGCAAGTATCAATCCTATCTGACGCGCTGACTTTTGTTTTTCTTTGGGAAGCCTGGATGAGAGAATTGAAATAAAAATGATGTTGTCAATGCCTAGAACAATCTCAAGTGCCGTTAAGGTGAGAAGTGCCATCCAAATTCCGGGATCTAAAATACTTTCGAACATAGTGTTTCCTTAGGTATAAAGAATCTATGGAACCACTGGGAAAAAATCTAGCAAAAATTAGGTAACCTGTATCCTCCTTATTGTTTCTGTAAAATTTTCCAGTCGAGACAATCCCTTTGTGAGGAAAAACCTAAACTTGTAAAAATAGATTCATATTGGTGGAATGTTGGAACATCAACTAAGGCAAATTGGTATTCACTGAGAGGTTTTTGAAATACTTTGCTGTCCCAGGTTCGGTTGTGAATCCAATGATGGTAAATACCAGACTCCGAAACAGGAACGATCCGCACTGGAACGGGAGAAAATACTTTCAAATACTTCACCGGCCAATAACTCGAGGCAATTTCTGCATTTAGATCCCAAGTAGAGAAACAACTCATCCGTCCCTCTCGTTTGAGTTTACCTTTCTGGATGAGAATTTTTTGACTCTCTTTGAAGCTCCAAAAATAGCCAATACAGAAAAGTAGAAAAACCAATACGATAGTGGACTTTTTAAATCTTAGGGCCTGTAAAATGAAAAAAGAGAAAAAAACAGGAATCCAGATAAGAAAGTATAAATACCTCTGATTGAAACTGAGAGAATAAATAGAGAGTAAAAATAAAGTAACGATCGGTGATAGACAAAGTAAAACAAAACGATTGTATTCCTTCCATTCAGAAAAACTTCGCCTAAAGATGATTAGTATACTAAAAAGGATGAGATACAAAATGAACCAGAAACGAAATTCGGTCTGAATCCATTCTTGTTTCCAAAGATTCCATATTCTCTCCAAACCTTCCAAATTTATAGCGTTCATGATGTTTGAAAATGGGGAAAATTGTAGAACCGAAGTGACTCCTAAACCAAAAAATTCGCATAATTTGAATAATGCGAATGTTCCGAGACAGATTCCTAATGGTATGAAAGCGAGTAACTTAGTATTTTTTTTGAACCTTTGGATGTAAATCGGAATCAATACCGTTGCCGTCTGCACAAAAAAAAGTTGTTCGGAGGCGAAAGCAAAAGAGAAAAGAAGGATAAGGTATACGGAAAGTTTAGTAGAGCTGATTTCCTTTTTATCCAGTATGGAAAGAGAGAGAAAGAAGAGATAAAAAACGGATGTATGAAAGCCTGGCAGATAGAATTGGCCAATCGTAGATGGAAACTCGGCGGCTAAAAGTAGGAAAACAAAAGAGACGAGCGGACCTAAAGATTTGTACAAGCCAAATTTTGAGGAAAGCAAACCTGGGAGGAGATAAAAAAAGAGTCCCAGGATCAAATAAAAACGGAACGTGGATGAGGCTAAAGGATAAACAAGAATAGATAAAACTATGTCAGGGAAAAATGAGGTTGATGGAGGAACATTCCAACCAGCTATACCTATAGTCCATAGATCTTTTGCAAACAAATATGGATAAAGCGCATCGCTATTGGTAACTATACCAAAGTGATACTCATAAATGACCTCAAAGATGTTTTGCATAAAAAAATACGGAACCACATAGAAAAATGTTAGGCGAATGTCCTTCATTTTAATAGTTTACACATTTTCGTTCGAAGGTTAAAAATCGTTCTGGAAAATCTATACCAACCTGAATTATTTTTCCTGATTGGAAGGGGTGTTCAAATTTGAGTTCTTTTGCAACAAGCAAAAGTCCAAATTGAGAATAATCCTTCGCCGACCTTGAATACAGGCTATCACCAACGACAGGGCAACCAATTTTGGAAAGATGAACACGTATTTGGTGGGTTCTGCCTGTCTCTAAACCTATCTTTAAAAATGAATACTTTCTTCCAGTTTGTGTTTGAATGATCTTTTCCGTTTCATAGTGAGTGATTGCATCTCGACCATCCTCACGAACGCACATCTTAATCCGTTCAACCGTGTTTCTTCCTATAGGTAATTGAATCGTTCCTTTCGCTTCCACTGGAGCTTGTAATACCCAAACATAATAGGTTTTCTCAACTTTTCTCTCTTGGAACATTTTACCGAGAGCCGCATGTGCTCTATCTGTTTTAGCAATTAATAAAACTCCTTCTGTTGGTTTGTCTAAACGATGTACGATCCCTGGTCGTCTTTCGCCACCTGACTGAGATAGATTTTGAAACTGGTAGAGAAGCCCATTGACTAAAGATGGTTCGTCATCTCCAGGACCACTATGGCAGGCAATTCCCGGTTTTTTGTGGATCACCATAAATTCTTCATCATCGAATAAAACGGGAATATCCATGCGGATTGGTTCCAATCTAGATGGAGGTCTGGCTACAATCTGTACACTGTACGTTTCTCCAAGAACCACCTTATGACCGTTTTTACGGATTTCTTTATCTGTGGTTTGATTTGTCACAAATCCAGAATCGATCCATTTTTGAACCGTGGACCTACTCAGATCATCTCCGGCGTTTTCTTTTAGAAAAACATCGAGTCTTTGGGCGTCGTAATCTTCGGAAACTTTTAAAATTATTTGCATTTTGGTTGTTGTCTAATGAAAAGAACTAAACTATGGAAAGTAATAGGTAGGTCAACATATGAAAAAAGGATTTTTTGGGAGCCTCATCCTCTTCGTTAGTTTCACGCTTTTTTTAACCAATTGCAAATCCACAGACGAAGTTAAGACTCCTCCCGCTGAAGAAACAAAAACCACTGAAACAACAAAGGTTTCATCCAGGGACATGAATATGGCCTTGATTGAGGAAATTAACAAAGCACTCAAAGACTATCGTTATCCAGACGGAGTGAGAAGAAGAGGATTTAGCTACAAACTAGCTGATATCCCTGCTGCGGATTTCCAAACATGGGCAAAAGATAATGTTGCATACATCAAAGATGCCATTGCTAAGCTTCCAGAAGGTTACACGTTACAAGTAATTGGTCACGCGGATGCATCTGGTCCAGAAGAAGCAGAAGGCTCTAAAAAAGGAAATGGATACTACTCTCAACTCCGAGCGGATGCAGTGAAAGCAGCGCTTGTAAAACAAGGAATTCCTGCTGACAAGTTGGATGTGAAAGCAGTTGGTTCTTCAAACCCAATATCTGGTTTTGACGAAAAAGATCAAATCAACAGACGAGTGACATTCCAGATCGTTTCTAAGTAAAACGAATTTTATCCCGTTACCATCGGGAAGAATGGGAAAAAATCCAAAAACCCACCTTGCGGTGGGTTTTTTTGTAGGTTTGAGATCAAATCAAATTCAATAGATTTTAGTTATATAAGAATCTTTTAAATCTAAAGTCTTTTCCAAAAAAATGGTGCAGTTCGAATGTCGGAATCAAGAATCCCGTGGATCCAGGCTGGCTATCAAATGGCTGCTATTGATGGATTCGAAAAATTAAAAATTGAAAAACTAGCAAAGCTAGTTGGCAAACCAAAATCTTCCTTTTATTATCTTTTCGTTGATTTAGAAAATTTCGTTCAGCAAATGTACGAATTTCATTTTCAAAATTGCCAACTTCTTGCGGAGAAGGAAAAAAATGCATCATCCGTTGATCCTGAATTAGTTGCAATACTTGTTGAACATCGAATTGATCTTTTGTTTAACAAACAGTTAAGAGTGATTCGGATGAATCCAAAGATTCAATCACTGATAGAACAGATAGACTCAATTGTTCTAATACCATTTTTAAATATTTGGAAACAAGAGATTCAATTAAATTTAACAGACTTACAATGGCATAACTTGTTTTCATTGGCACTTGAAAATTTTTATCTGCAAATTCATTTTGATAACATCAATGAAATTTGGCTCAGAGGATATTTTTCTAAACTCAAAACAACAATTCACGGCATAGCGGGAGTGTAATCGCTAGACGCAACCGTACAGAGAATAAAATTACGAGTAAACAATTTCTATTGAATCATTTTGATTATTCAGTTCCGTGAAATAAACTAAGGAGTTGAAATAAGAGTAATGAATCAAAAATTTCACAAATTCTATCTAAAGATTACTGCCGTTGTTATAGGATCTTTTGGTCCTATTTTCTTTTTGGGTACGATGCCCGAGACATCCGAACTCGCTCGTTTGACTCTAGATATACTGAGTTGGCCGATCGACGGGAAAACAACTTTTGATTCTCCAGATACCCATTTTTTGTCTGCATTGACGGGTGGATTTTTATTTGGATGGGGTGTAAACGTATGGATGCTCTCACAATTTGTTTACGATAAGGCGCCAGACGGAGTCCGAAAGTCTGTCCTTATAGGTATCTTAGCTTGGTTTTTTTTGGATAGTTCGGGATCCATTGCGTCCGGAAATATTTCGAATGTATACTTTAATGTTGCCGTTTTGTTGATTGCCGTAGGTCCACTATGGGTTC
>JALOTI010000099.1 GCA_025457985.1 Leptospira sp. | reverse complement strand
TGTTTTGTTTTTTGGATTGTTTTCAGGCTCTAAGGAGAGGTGATATCTATGAAAATAAAGGTTGTGATGAATCCAGTTTCTGGAGGAGGAGCCTCAGTTAGAGTATGGGAAAAGGTAAAACAAGTATTAGATGAAAATAAAATTGAATATGATTATGAAGCTACAGATACAAACAAAACAGCAAAATCAATTACCAGTGAATCCATCAGAAAAGGGTTTAAATGGATAGTTGGAATTGGTGGGGATGGAACTCTTTCAAATATTGTTAATGGATTTTTTGAAAATGGAAAATTGATCCGTGACGATGTGGTTTTTAGTCCGATACCTGCAGGTAGAGGAAACGATTTTGTAAAAACGGTAAAGGTTCCCAGAGATCCTAAAAAGGCAATCAAACAGATATTAGCAGGTGAAACCAAGACTATAGATCTAATTTCTGTTGATTACACTACAAATGAAAATAACAAAGCACATTACTACTGTCTTAACCTAGCGGATTTTGGAATGGGAGGAGAAGTAGTGTACAGAGTCAACCGATCTAGATTGTCGAATATCCTTGGTGGTAAAGGTGTTTTTTTACTCTACTCTCTTGTTTGTCTGTTTACATACAAAAACAAACGAATTAACCTAAAAATTTCGGAATTTGAACGGGTATCGGAAAAGTGTCGTATAGTTGTATGTGCAAATGGTGAATTTGCGGGTGGTGGCATGTGGTTTGCACCCAAAGCAAAGTTAGACGACGGGAAATTCGATTTTTTAGCGATTCAAAATGTTTCTATATTTGAGACACTTCTAAAATTTGGGAAATTATACCGTGGGAAAGTTTCTGAAGATTCTAAAGTGATTTCCAAACAAATTTCGGAACTCATTGCTGAATCTGATGAAGATGTCTATATTGATGTAGATGGTGAAAACATGGGAAAACTCCCTGCAAAATTTAAAATTCTCCCGAAAGTTATTAAAATAAAATGTTAAACTTATGTTAAATCCAACAAAATTAGAAAAAGAAAGAACCAAATCTATTCGTAGTGAATACGATATCGTAATCATCGGTGGAGGTATAACAGGTGCATGTGCACTATGGGATGCTACACTCCGTGGGTATTCCTGTCTTCTTGTAGAAAAAAACGATTACGCCTCAGGAACAAGTCAAGCAACGTCGAAGTTGATTCATGGAGGTCTTCGTTATTTAAAAAATTTAGAGTTTTCTCTTGTAAGAGAATCCTTGCGAGAGAGAAGATACCTAGCGAAAATCAGTCCTCATGGTGTAAGCCCCCTCGGTTTTATTATTCCTATTAGGTCAATCTGGACGCGAATTCAATTGTTTTTAGGTATGGAGTTGTATAATCTTTTGTCTTTTGATAGGAATGTTGACATACACCAAGATAGTGCAATTCCCAAGTATCGGTGGAATTCAAAATTGGAAACTCTCTATAAGATTCCAAATATGATTAAAGATAAACTCTTAGGTAGTTTTCAATATTATGATTATGCAAATATAAATCCAGAAAGACATACTTCGGAGTTCATTTTTTCAGCAAAGGAAAAAGGTGCTCATGCCTTTAACTATATGTCTCTCACGACTCTAAAAAAACAAAACTCAGGTGGATATACTGTTGGAATTAAAGACAATTTAACTGGTAAAGAAAAATTACTGTCAGCTAAAGTAGTGATCAATTCCGCAGGACCATGGGCAGATTTTATAGAAAATTTATTGGGAGTTCATACTAATTTAAAAATTGTTCGTTCGAAAGGAATTCATGTCGTTGTTCGTAAAATTGTTGGAAATGAATCCGTAGTTCTCGAAAAAAGAGATGGATCGCATTTATTTGTCATACCTTGGAGAGATCGTACCATTGTTGGAACTACCGACTCTGAATTTAATAAAGATCCAGATGATTTTTCTGTAACCCAATCTGAGATTAAGAATTTATTGGATGAGGTTAATTTTAGCTTTGGATACTCAAAACTTCAATTAGAAGACGTCGAATATTTTTACGGGGGGCTACGACCACTCGTTGATGATTCCAATTCGAATGAAGGTACCTATTCAGCTTCGCGTAAAGCAGAGGTTGTCCATTATGAAAGTTTTGGTTACCCGGGATTTTACTCAGCGTTAGGAGGAAAGTATACTACGAGTCGATCTGTAGCTGAAAAATTGATCAATCAAGTTGATAGTTTTTTCGGTAAATCAGAAAGTAATTGTTTAACCAAGACAGAGCCAGTATTAGGTGGTAGGTTTAAAGGAAAAAAAGAATTAGTTTCTGTTATTGAATCAAAGCATCCTAAGCTAAATGGAAGAAAAATAGAAACACTTGTCAGTCGATATGGATCGACTGTTCATCGAATTTTAAATCTAAAAGGGCAAGATGAATATCTTTTGCCTAATGGTGAGGTTTATTTTGAGGAAGAGATAGAATATATTGTTTTAAATGAGGATATCATTCATTTAACCGATTTTTACTTTAGAAGGTCTGGCTTCGGTACGGTCGGAAAACCTTCATCAGATAACTTCAATCGAGTGAATCAAAAAATCTCAAAACTACTTGGATGGAGTGTTTCACGCCTGAAAGAAGAAGTAAAACAAGTGAACTTAAGATATAAATGGGCTTTGGACTGATGTCCCGCTTAGAACTGAATATTCCAGAAGTAGAAATTTATTCCACGCAGATTCAAGTCCGTATTGGCGATATAAATTTTGCAGGACACTTGGCCCATGATGCTATCTTGAGTTTGGTCCATCAAATTCGAGCAGAGTTCTTCTTTAAAAATGGATGGACCGAAGTTAACGTAGAAGGGAAGGGGATTGTCGTTTCCGATGTTGGTATCGTCTATAAATCAGAAGCTTTTTTCCCAGATGTACTTTTTGCAAAGATGTTCGTTGATGATATCTCTAAAAAGTCCTTGGATTTTTATTATCAATTATTTCATTCAGAAACAAAAAAGGAAGTTGCCATTGCTAAAACAGGAATTGTGTTTTTTGATTATTCGATTCGTAAAGCCTGTTCGATTCCTGATTCCTTTTTGCTTGCTTTAAATAAAACAAAAGCCTAAAGAGAAATTTCCTTCCCATTTTTAAATTTCGATAAGAAGAGAGATAAAAAATTTCTCTCTTCTTCTTCATAGATAAGATCTCGATTTCCAGGAAGTGTGTTTAATGTTCTAGATTGATTGAACTTTGTGTTTCGATAGGATTCGAAAACGCTCAATCCAAATCTCCCATATTCTGATCGGATCCATTGCATCAGTTGGGATAAGGTCTCTTCATTTCGATTCTTTCGTGTCGGATACTCTAAAATAAAACGAAGTAGTTCTTGGATTCCGGTTCTTTTTGTTACACTGGTACGAAATATGGGAGGAAGATCTTGACCAGGTAGGATGTCTTTTATAAATTCCAGGGTGGATTGAAGCATATGATAGCTTGAATTCGCAAGTGATTCTTCATCACATTTATTGATAATAAATGCATTTGGCACTTCCATTATGCCAGATTTCATAAACTGTATCTGGTCACCACCTAATGGTTGCAAAACCAAAAAAGATAGATCAGAAATGAGAGATACTGCTATTTCATTTTGACCGATACCAACCGTTTCAATGAAAACATAGTCAAAAATTTCTCGCAAAAGTCGAATTACATGATATGTGTATGGATTTAGCCCACCTAGTTGAAGTTGTGATGGTTGAGAGCGGAAGTACAACCTATTGTCTCTTCGCGGAAGTGTGACTCGAGTTCGGTCTCCTAAAATGGAACCACCACTGATATTGGATGTAGGATCAATCGCAACGATTGCCATTTTTTTATCTGGTGCAAATTCCAGGAAGGATCTACAAATCTCTCCTAAAAGTGAAGATTTTCCTGCACCTGGTGTTCCCGTAAAACCTATCGTCAGTGAATTTTTTTTAGATATTCTTTTCTTTTTAAGTTCAGAAAAAAGTGATTCCCTAAATTCTAAATTGTCCGCTGATTCTATTTTTGAGATGAGTTTCGCTATAGGATATTTTTCTCCAACGATTGCATCATCAATGAGTTGTATCAATTCTGTATTCATATTATATTTAATTGAGAAGACTAACTACGATCGATTACAACGATCGAAAGATCATCTTCAAAAGTTTCTTTGTTGGAATACGATTTCAGTTCTGCAAGTAACTTTGATAAAAGTTCCTTTGGCTCCGTATCCTTTTCTTCAATGAGAAATTCTTTCCATCTATTTTCTTCAAATGGAATATCTGATTCACTAAAAGTTTCAATGATTCCATCTGTAATAATAATCATTCTATCACCAGGTAAAAGTTGAGACGTACCTAAGAGAAAGTCTCGCTTTTTAAAATCATAGTTTATGCCAAGTGCAGCACCTGAAGTTGTAAATTCTAGAAACTCGTTTGTGCTTCTCCGGTGTATTAAAATGGGAATATGGCCAGCGTTTGAATATTGGAACTCTCCAGTTTCAGGATACAAACGAACTATCATAGCGGTCGCAAACATTCCGAGAGCCCCTCGTTCCGATACGGCTTGGTCCATAACTCTCAAAATTTCAGTCGGATCGTAACCTAATTGCGCCGTATATTGTGTTACCATTTTAATCACGGAGGCTAGAAAAGCACCTGGTACACCATGTCCAGAAACATCTGCCATGTATATGTCAGTATAATCTTTCATTTGAAAAAAGTCATAGTAATCTCCACCAACTTTATCCATCGGCACATACAAACTATGAATTTTGTATCCAGGTAGGGTAGGGGGTGAATCGGGTAACAATTTCTTTTGAATTAGTCTTGCGATATCTAACTCGCGTTCTATGGTATTATTCCTTGCTTTTAGCAATTTATGATAAGTTTTAATTTGAAGAGCGGTATTCACTCTGGCAAAGAGCTCTTCTTGGTTAAAGTTTTTTGGCAAATAATCATTTGCACCCAGTTGAAATCCCTTTACGACATCGGTAGAATCTTGCATGGCAGTCACCAATATGATTGGCAATTCAACCTGCGATTGTGTTTTACGAACTTCGCTGAGTACTTCTAGACCATCAACAACGGGCATTACGATATCTAGAATCACAAGATCGGGTTTATCTTTTTTTATTTTTTGGATTGCAAATTGGCCATCAGATGCGTCGTCAACTTGATAGCCATATTTTCGAAGGATATGGACGATCATCTTGCGGATGAGGGAATTGTCCTCAACCACAAGAATTGAAAAATCGCCAGGATTCAAAACTTAAACCAACGCAGGTTCTTTTGATATTATGTCGATTACTTTATTCATAATTGACATAAGATCATAATCTTTCGGCGTAAAGATCTCTCGAATTCCCATTTTTTTAAGTTCCTCAAAATCGGATTCAGGAATAATTCCACCAATCACAACAGGGATCTTAGCTTTGTAATGAGCGAGTTCATCAAATAGTTGTTTTACGATCTCTTTGTGGGATCCTGAGAGAATAGAAAGTCCTATTACATCTGCATTTTCTTCTACAGCGGATTGGACTATATCCTCAGGTGAGAGTCGAATACCAGAATAGATTACATCGAATCCACTGTGTTTTGCGGAAACGGCAATCATTTCTGCTCCGTTTGAGTGACCATCCAATCCTGGTTTTCCAACTACGATCTTAGGTCTATGACCTTTTGATTTTGTAAAATCCTCAACCTTTTGTCGGACTGTTGCGACCTTATCTTCACCGAGGAAGAGCTTTTGTCCATCCACACCCGTGGGTGGGTTGTATTCTCCATAAACTTCTCTAAGTGCATCTGCCCATTCTCCTGTGGTCACAAGAGCCTTTGCACATGCGATAGAGTAAGGCATCAAATTTTTACCATCTTTTGCTGCTTGTTTTAGTTCATCTAAGGTTTTTTTAGCTAGGTTTGAATCTCTTCTAGATTTAACTTCTCCAAGTACACCTAAGGTCTGTTCTGCGGATTTTGGGTCTACTTTAAATACACCACCATCGGAATCAGTCATAAGTGGAGATTTGATACCGTCAGTCCACTTATTTTTACCAACAATGATAAGCTCATTACTGTTGATTTTTGATAATCTTTCCGTTTGTGATTTTACGAGTTGGGATTTCATATATCCATTTTCGATGGCTACAAGCGCTCCACCCATATCTAGGATTTTTTGAATTTCAAGTTTAGCTTCTTCTTTCAGAGCTTTGACTTTACCTTCAATAACTTTGCTACCTTCGAAGATATCCGGATATTCTAAAAGATCTGTCTCATATGCGAGAACCTGTTGTAATCGTAACGACCATTGTTGGTCCCAAGGTCTTGGTAAAGAGAGTGCCTCATTCCAAGCAGGAAGTTGAAGTGCACGGCATCTTGCGTTTCTAGAGAGAGTCACACCCAAAGATTCAATCAGGATCCTCCATGCATTGTTTTCTGGTTGTTCTTCCGTCAGACCCAATGAGTTAACTTGAACACCATAGCGGAACACTCTGTACTTAGGATTTTTGACATTATATCTTTCTCTTGTGATTTCGTCCCACATTTCGGTGAAGGCACGCATCTTACACATTTCTTCTACAAACCGAATTCCTGCGTTCACAAAAAAGGAAATCCGACCAACACACTGCTCAAACTCTTCATCAGTAAAACAATTTCTTTCTTTGATGGAATCCAAAACTGCTATAGCCGTTGCAATTGCAAAGGAAAGCTCTTGGACTGGTGTTGCTCCCGCTTCTTGTAGGTGATACGAACAGATATTAGATGGATTCCATTTTGGAATGTTATGCAGGCAATACTCATACATATCCACGATGATTTTCATGGAGTCTTTTGGAGGGTAGATATAAGTCCCACGCGCAAGATATTCTTTGATTAAATCATTTTGAGTCGTTCCGTTGAGTTTTTCCAACTACGCTAAGTAGAGAGCTTGTACACACGAATATATAAAAAGAAAAAATGGTACAAGTACAAGTAGTAGGGATATGTTTGTCAAAATTAATTAAGATTGAATTTGTAAAAAAAAATGTTTT
>JALOTI010000098.1 GCA_025457985.1 Leptospira sp. | reverse complement strand
TTTTCTAGCAATGGATTCGAGTCCTTTTTTGTGGATTTCGGATCTGTACTTTTTACCAAACTTTCAGCAGCAAGGTTGATCAATTTTGCCAGTTGAATAGGTGTCACCGATCCCAACCGAACTTCAAAAGAAAAAATGAAAAAGAATTTCATTAGGTTTTTGAGCAGTAATTCTTTTCCTTTCACTTCTTCATCGAGTAAATTCCAAAATAAATGCCAATCCAAGAGAATCAGCTTAAAAACTCTTATATTGCCAGATTTGGAATCATAAAAAATTTTTATTAAGGTTTCTTTATTGATGAGAATGAAAGTCTTCGGAAAGTCCTGACGTATGGCTTCAAATTCTTTTACAATGATTTCAAAAATCTCCTCAAACCGTGGAATTATTCTTATAATTTTGCCAAAAATTTTTTCCTTTATAAGTGAATACGTCGAAATTTTTTCTATTGCACCACTGTCAAAAGTTTCAATTTTTGTACTTCGATCTAATTCCTTTTCATTTGCGATGCAGATTACTTTCAATTTCTGATGTTCAACAAAAAGATTAATGTAACCTAATAATTCAGCATGATTGATATTGCATCTTTCTAAATCATCAAAAATCAAAACCTTGTTCTTAATGTTTTTAAAAAGTTCTTTTACCGAGATAGAAGGTGAACCTGATTGAAACATCCCGGATATACCATTCGCAAAATCGACGCGAGTTCCAATTCTAAAAGCCGCACTTGCGACCCCACTTAAAAAGGAGACAGGTTTGCTTGATAGAAATGGATGAATGGCACAGAATATTTTTTCATCAATCTCTTTGTAATTACTCAATCCATTTAGGCTGATGTAAAGAAATGGATTTTCCTTCTTTTTGAAATCATTTACTTTTTTGTATTTCTCGATTCGGCTTTTAATAAACTCTTTGATGAAATATGTTTTTCCACTACCCCAATTTCCATCGATAAGAACTGCATAGCCGGGCTCAGTTAAAGTAAGATAATAATCTAAAAATTCAGATATATGTGCGTTAATTTTTTCCACCACCCTCCTACACCTCTAACTCCCGCAATCCCTTCACAATCTTAATCGTTTCCAAACTTACTGTAATCACCCGTTGAAAAAGTTCCAAAGGATACTTGGGATTGTTTTCCGTTTCAATCCCCCATCCTTCCAACTTTGCCCAATCGGAATACATCCAAACGTCGGAATAATAATCTTTATAATATGGTTCATTTCTAAAATAGGTTTGGATGAGTTCCTCAAAATAAGTGCCCTTTTCTCGTTCGGTCTTGGACGCATTGCGAAAGTTATATAGAAGTGCCGCGAGAGGGCTATGTAACATTTTTTCTGACATTGTATCTATTTGTTTATCCTATCAGGATCTTGGGACAAATTCACAATCTAACGAGGATTCGTTTGGGGAAAAGGAGAAAAAACCGTTAAAAAGGAATATTATATTCGAATTTAAATGGCTGTATAAAGCAAATTAGTTCCCGCGCCCCGGATCGCAGCGGAAATCCTTTGCGTAAGCAAAGATTGAAGCGGAGAGCCGGAGATGTGCGCCCCAAATAAAAAAGGGAACCAACTTTGGCTCCCTTGCTAAGTCTTGTAGTCTTTAAGGTGTTCCGTCGTTTCGCTATTTTGGCGACCTACCGAATCCCTGGCTTAATGTATTTCAACTCATCCAAGTATCGGCCCGTTCCTAACACGACGCAGGTGAGTGGGTTTTCGGCACGGAATACTGGAACGCCAGTTTCTTTGGTGAGGTAGTGTTCTAAACCACGTAACAAACATCCTCCACCAGTAAGAACGATTCCTCGTTCCACGATGTCGGCGGCAAGTTCGGGAGGAGTGCGTTCCAGAACGGATTTGATTCCATCTAAGATTTCGTCTGTTGGTTCCTTTAAGGCTTTGCGGATTTCGTTAGAATCTAGCTCAAGAGTTCTTGGAAGACCAGAGATCGCATCCCGACCTTTGACTTCCATCGTGTCCACACGTTTGTCCGCAAAAGCATTTCCAATCGTAAGTTTGATATCTTCTGCAGTTCTTTCCCCAACAACTAGGTTGTATTGGTTACGAAGGTATTTTACAATCGCTTCATCAAATTCGTCACCACCTGTTCGGATGGATTCTGCGATCACCATACCGCCCAGAGAGATCACGGCAATTTCTGTTGTTCCACCGCCGATATCGACGATCATATTCCCCGCAGGTTCGTGGATGGGGATATTGGCTCCGATGGCTGCCGCAAGAGCTTCTTCGATAAGAAAGATCTCTCGGGCTCCCGCTTGTTCCGCAGATTCCCGAACGGCACGGCGTTCCACTTCCGTAATTCCCGAAGGAACACCGATTACGATGCGCGGTTTTACAAATGTAGTTCGGTTGTGGACCTTTGCGATGAAATAACGGATCATTTTTTCGACAGTTTCGAAGTCCGCGATCACACCATCTTTCATAGGGCGGATGGCTACGATGTCTCCAGGTGTTCGGCCAAGCATTCGTTTTGCTTCTTGGCCCACCGCAAGAACTCTACCTGTCGAAGCTTGAACAGCTACAACAGAAGGTTCGGAGAGGACAATCCCTTGCCCTTTTACATGCACAAGTGTGTTTGCCGTTCCGAGGTCGATTCCCATGTCGTTTGAGAAGAGTCCATAAAGGTTATCAAATATCATATAAGATCCTGGTAAAAGTATACGAGTGGGGAACCGAAGATGGAAAAACCACCAAAACTGAAGAATTCTACCCGTTCCCCATAATTTTCGGTCGGTTTTTGCTTTCAACCGTAAAAATTTTCAATACTCTTGGTACTAAGAAAATGCTTCCACTCTCACAAATTTTAAAACGAAAAACACGCCCTCTCAAACAAGAAAAGATACTAGCGGCGATCGATCTGGGAACCAATTCCTTCCATATTGTCATCGTTCGAGTCAAGATGGACGGAACTCTCGAGTATCTGAATAAAGAAAAGGAATCAGTTCGATTGGGAAGCGGTAGCAGTGATTATGCGACAATCCAATCAGATGCTATGGATCGAGGGATCGCCTGCTTAAAACGCTTTAAAACATTGGCTGATTCCTACCAAGCCGAAGTTAGAGCAGTCGCCACAAGTGCGTTACGTGAGGCAGAAAATAGAAAGGAGTTCTTGGATCGGGCAGAAAAGGAAGTTGGAATCAAAATCCAAGTTATCTCCGGCAATGAGGAGGCAAGGCTTATCTATTTAGGGATTTTACAGGGATTACCCTTATTTGAAAAAAGAATCCTGCTGATTGACATCGGTGGAGGAAGTACCGAGCTACTCGTTGGGGAAAAAGGAGAGATCCTGTTTTCTGCAAGTCTCAAGTTGGGCGCAATTCGATTAACAGAAAAGTATCTCAAAAAAGATCCATTGTCCATCTCTGATTTGCAGAAATGTCGGATCCATATCGAGTCAGTTCTTTCCGCCTACCTACCTCAAATTGAAACTTGGAAGCCATTTAAAGTTGTAGGTAGTTCGGGGACAGTTACCTCCGTTGCATCAATGGTGTTTGAAAAAAAACTGGAAAAAAGGGACAGATTGAACGGTGCCGAAATCACAATCGATCAATTTAAAGATGTCCGCAAACAAATATTAGATGCAGATTCACTTAAAAAAAGACTGAAACTACCTGGTCTTGATGCCAAGAGGGGAGATATAATTGTGGGAGGGGTTATGGTTTTGGATGAAGTTTTACAAAGAATCAAAGCACCCAGTTTTTTTGTCTCAGATTTTGCCCTTCGAGATGGAATTGTATACGATACAATAGAGTCTTGGTTTCGGCATACAGATCAAAACGCGCCAAAACTAGATAATATACGGGAAAAGGCGATACGCACGATTGCGAACCTCTATCCAGCTGGAAAAAGGCATGCCGAACAAGTTACAAAACTTACCTTGCAACTGTTTGATGATCTGAAAGAGCTTCACCAACTGGGTTCTGTCGAGAGGGAGTATTTGGAAACCGCCTGCCACCTCCACCAAGTAGGGCTTTGTATTTCCCATCATTCCTATCACAAACATAGTTACTACATCATCAAAAACTCGGAAGCAATGGTTGGGTTTTCCAATGCAGAAATTGAAATCATTGCTCTCATTGCCCGCTACCATCGGAAAGGTGGTCCGAAGGCAAAACATGAAGAGTTTAAATCTCTCCGCTTAGAAGATCAGTTATTGGTAAAAAAATTAGCCGCATTCTTACGTATAGGCGATGGTTTGGATCGTTCGGAAAAGTCTTTGATCGAACGGCTCGATTCCCATTTGGATACGGGAAAGGTCATATGCCGTCTCTACCACAAAAAGGGTGAAGATCCAAATTTAGAAATTTGGTCAGTAGATGAAAAAAAAGACCTTTTCGAAGATACATTTCAGATAAAACTTGAGTTCCAACTGATTTCTTTATGAAGCAACATTACAAAATTTTACTGATTTCTTTCTTAACATTGTTCTCTATTGCAAACGTACATTCACTGCCAGTTGACCTAACAAAAAATTGGCTAATTACAAAAGGATTTGTCCAAATAGATCCGACCAATTTGAAAGATTGGAAACAATTGGACTCACTTCCGCTTGCCTCAATTTTGTCTGAGCTTAATTTTGCGGAGGATGAATTAAGAAAGATAACAATGGTTAAGACCATAATTCTTTCTAGTTCTGATTTTGAGGATACATTGGATGATGCATTCAGCCTTCATATTCCCTATATCTCAAATGTTTATGAGATATATGTTAATGAAGTAAAAATCGCATCTGGTGGGAAAATTGATGGGGATCATATTTCGGAAAGTGGATACCGCAGACATATTCTTGTTAGGTTAAATCGAAATCTACTTAAGGTTGGTCAGAATCAGGTTCGAATTTATTTAGCCGCTGAAGAAGGTGAAGAGCTAAATGTTTACAAACTTTTTAATGATTTTCCTGCTAGTATAGACCGTGCATCTGTTCATCTCAATATTGAAGACGAGTATGAAACCTATATGCTCCTCTTTTTGTATTTTTTTGTGGGGATTTATCACGGACTTTTTTATTGGAAGAGAAGGCAAGAAACGTACAATTTGTACTATGCTCTTTTTGCGATATTTTTATCAATTTATATGGTCTTTCGATCCCAAGGAATTTATAAATTTGGATTGGATCCATTTACTCAATCCAGACTGGAATACTTTGTAGTTTTTTTAACTCCTGTTTGGCTCCTTTTATTTGCGGATGTATTTTATAGAAACCGAATCAGCCTCATTTCCAAAATTTATTTTTATTTTGTTTTATTTTTGGCGGTTGTTCAGTTTTTTGTGAATCGATCCATATCAGTCACAATACTGCGAGTTTGGCAATTATCTGTCTTAGTTTTCGGAATACTTTTGCTTTACCTCACTATCTCGGCTGTTCGCAAAAAGAATAAGGACGCCAAACGTTTGCTTCTCGGTATCGTTTTGCTCCTTGGAACTGGTTTTTGGGATATTTTAGGCTCTACTGGATTTTTACCGATTCAAAATTTGAACCTACTCCGATTTGGATTTTTGTCTTTTGTATTGGGGATTGCTGTAGTTCTCGCCAATCGTTTCCTTCGTGTGCATAGACAGGTAGAGGAACTTAACGCCAGTCTAGAAAAGAAAGTAGAAGAACGTACCAATGAACTCCAAAATACTTTAACAAAAGTACAGGAGCTCAAAGTCCAGCAAGATGGAGATTATTTCCTTACCTCATTATTGCTTGATCCGCTTAGCAAAGGAAAGGCGAACTCCTCGTTAGTCCAACTTCAATCTTATGTGAAGCAAAAAAAGGAATTTGAATTCCGAGGAAAAAAACGTGAGATCGGTGGCGATATCATCATCAGCGATTCAATTTCCTTAAACGGCAAATCCTACACAGTCTTTATCAATGGAGATGCGATGGGAAAATCCATCCAAGGTGCTGGTGGGGCATTAGTCCTTGGAGTTGTATTTTTATCTTTTATCAAACGGACCCAGATGATCGTCGAGAGCCAAAACAAATCTCCCGAAAGATGGATTAAAGAATGTTTTTATGAATTGCAAACTATCTTTGAATCCTTCGATGGATCGATGTTGGTTTCAGTCGTTCTTGGCCTGGTTGAAGAAGATACAGGTGTACTTTACTACCTTAATGCTGAGCATCCTTGGACCGTCCTCTATCGAGATGAAAACGCATCGTTTATTGAAGATGAGTTGGAATTGAGAAAAATTGGAACCAAAGGTATGGAGGGAGATGTACGTGTCCGGATTTTTTCACTTGAAAAAGGTGATGTTTTGTTCATTGGTTCCGATGGTCGAGATGATTTGGTATTGGAAGAAAACGAAGATGGAACACGCCAAATCAACGAAGACGAAACCAAGTTTTTAGAGATCGTCAAACAATCAAAAGGTGAATTGGATCAGTTGATTGAAAATTTAAAACATGTCGGTAGTTTTTCTGACGATTTAACGCTTCTAAGACTTGAATGGTTGGGATCTATCAAACGTGTTGATAAAGATTCTTTATCTAACCTAAGCTCAGATGACTTTTTGTATGCAGAAGTAAAATCTCTTTTGGATGCTGGAAATGCAGAGGGCGCATACGATACGATTGAAAAACTTTTGGATAATAGTTCTCTTAGCGATGATGTTCGAATCAATTTGCTTAGAGAAAAATCTCGAATATCACTTCTTCTAAAAAAATTCGATACGGCAGTCGAAAACTTAGAATCCATTTTCCCATACTTTGTAACAGACAATGAGATTTTACTCCAGTTGAGTTTTGCCTACAGAAAATCTAAAAATCTAAAGAAAGCAATCGATCTCGGCGAAAGACTCAGAGCACGCGAGCCCAAACACATTCGGAATTTGATAAATCTAGTGGAATGTTATAGATTGGTTCGAAATATGGATCGTGCTAAAAAAATCCTAGAACGATTGCTGACTTTGGCGCCTGACCATCCTCAGGTGATCAAACTTAAAGAAGTATTAGAGCCAGAGGACTAAGTTGACTGATTTTTCGGGCCCGTACTTTCTTTTTTTTTAGTCTTTCCATTTTTTTTCA
>JALOTI010000097.1 GCA_025457985.1 Leptospira sp. | reverse complement strand
CGTAGTTTTGACGAATCAAATTCCGATTCCGAAAGTACAAGGATAAAACTCCAAGTTTCCCGAACTCTTTGGGGCATTCTACTTGGTAGAGATTTTGAAGATAGATAAAACTTGCTCTAGATTTATTTTCTCCAAAAACAAATATTGGTGCTCCTTCCGTCGATTTGGGAATTTGCGTTAGATATCCTTCTTCGTTTTCGGACAAAAAAAGAATCCAAGCATCGTAGTCATCCAAGTCCGTTTCTCCCAAAAGGTTTTGAATTCCACCTACGCCAAGTTTAACGGCACCATGTTCTAAAATCCGATCCTTTTTTGGCTCAATGCCATCAAACGGGTACTCTTTTTTAAATTTGGCTGTAACAAAAGGGAAAAAAAGATACCCTTTCCCATTTTTCAATTCCAAATTCATCTTTTCTCTTTCGACGTAAGCCAGAAGAGAACTGAGTCCCCCCCGTCCTTCCTCGTCCATCTTAGTAAATACGGAGTCCCCACAAGATACGAAAAATCGTATTTCTCTGTCTCGTATGGATGGGTGGGAGCTTGGAGTTTGATAGATTAGTAAAACAGATATGGAAACCAAAATCGGAAGAAGTGAAAGACGGATTGGCATCGAAAATTTCCCTGGTTTAAAGAACGGACAATTTGTTGGGAAAGTGAACGAAAAAACCTTTCGATGGTCTAAAGTAGGGGAATGTGAAACATGAAGTTCCTAAAGAATATAATTTTGTATGCAAAGATGATCAAGTTCTCTCATAGTCTGTTTGCTCTTCCCTTTGCTGGAATAAGCTTTGTATTGGCATATTTGGAATCCTCGCTCGAATGGGGGGACTTACTGCGGATTTTCCTGTTGATCATTGTTTGTATGGTAAGTGCAAGAAGTGCTGCAATGGGCTTCAACCGTTATGTCGATGCAGAAATAGATGAAAAAAATCCCCGTACAAAGGAACGGGAAATTCCCTCAGGAAAAATTTCAAAACTCTCGGCTTTACTGTTTATCGGGCTCTCTTCTTTCATTTTCATCTTTGCTAGTTTTTTTGTGAACAAACTTGCTTTTTTGTTATCGTTTCCAGCACTCTTTACTCTCTTTCTGTATTCACTCACAAAACGATTTACCTTTTTTTGCCATCTAGTATTAGGTTTTGCTATCTCACTTGCACCTTTGGGAGCATGGATAGCAGTTACAGAAAACATTAGTTTGGTGCCAATTTTATTTTCTCTGGGATTGTTGTTTCATATTTCAGCCTTTGACGTTTTATATGCGATCCAAGATATGAATTTTGACCAAGGAGAAAAACTACAATCTATACCAGCAGTTCTTGGAGAGAATCATTCTCGAACGATTGCTGTTTTTTTGCATCTGCTTTCACTCTTTTTCTTCGTTTGGGCAGGGATCAACGCAGGATTGGAGTGGATGTACTTTTTAATTTTATTTGCAATAGGTGTTCTGATTTTGTATGAACATAAAATTTCTTATGATGCAAAAACAAAGGATCTACCTCTACAATTCTATCAAATCAACTCATGGATCAGTGTGATTCTGTTCCTTGCTATTTTGTTTGATAAATGGAATGAGTTCCTTATTAAACTTTCTAGTGGTATCAGTTTCCAATGAAATTAGTCGTTGGCCTAGCGGGCGCTAGCGGGTCAATCTATGCGGCTAGATTTTTACGTGCCCTGATGGAATTGGAAGGGGAAACATATCTTACGGTCAGTCCCGCCTCACTTAGAATCTTTTCTGAAGAATATGAAACGAAAGTGGACTCGGCAGAAGCCATCCTTAGTTTTATTTCAGAAAAATGGAAACCAAAACAAATCCACAAATTCCATATCCGTAATTTTTTTGATATTGGATCCGATATAGCGAGTGGTTCAAATTCTTGGGATGCAATGGTTGTTGTGCCATGTAGTATGAAAACAGTAGCCTCAATGAATGCGGGACTTACGGAAAATTTGATAGAGCGAGCTGCGGATGTTACATTAAAAGAAAGACGGCGTCTCATCGTAGTACCAAGAGAGACACCTTTTAATCGAATACATTTACGAAACCTTCTGTCTTTGGATGAAGCCGGGGCGATTATTCTACCCGCCTCCCCTGGATTTTACCAGATGCCCAAAACTCTTGACGACTTAGGTGATTTTATCTCAGGAAGGATATTTAATCTACTCGGTGTCGAACAAAATCTCTTCCCTAAATGGGAGGGGTGAAATTTCTGAAATAGGCAATTGGTTTCCCCTTTTCACCTAAACAAACGTAGGTGATCTCACTTTCGATGACTTCGGAGAGTTTTCCTGTCTGTGGGTTATTGGTGATCGCAAGTGTTTTAGACGTTACAGAAGATTTGCCATACTTCACTATTTTTCCGTAGATTTGGATGATATCTCCGGCTCTTGCAGGGCTCCGAAAGACCACATTGTCCATGCTGATTGTGACTATGTTCGTATATTGGATTTTGGTCATCACAAACATCGCCATACCCTCATCGATCCAGGAAAGCATCTTTCCTCCAAAGAGGTTATTGTGGTAGTTTAGGTCGTCGGGCTGAACCAGGTGCTGGGTGACAAGATCCATTTCTTTTATTTTTTCTCGAATTGCATCTGACATTATGACAAGAATTTTTTGTTTTCGATTTCTTAGATACCAAAAACCCTTGAGAAACGAAATCCATGTATTCCTATTCCCATAAAGATATTCTTGACACCCTCCAGTTTTCGAAAGAGGACTTGGATTTTCTTATCCATAAAACACACCAAATGAACGCTTTACACGAGTCGGGTAAGGCGTTTGGAATCCTAAAGGGCAAACTCATGGCCTCTCTTTTTTTTGAGGCTTCGACTCGTACTCGGCTATCTTTCGAAGCCGCCATGGAGAGATTAGGTGGAAGATTGATATCAACTGTTGGATTTCAGTTTTCTTCTATTTCAAAGGGTGAGACACTTTACGACACAATGAAGATGATCGAAGCCTATGTTGATATCGCAGTGATCCGCCATCCTGTAGAGGGCAGTTCGAGAATTGCTGCAGGTGCAGTGGACATTCCTGTGATCAACGCCGGGGATGGAGCAGGGCAACACCCAACACAAGCGCTCCTGGATCTCTACACAATCATTTCGGAAAAAGAAAAGATAGATGGTCTATCCATTGCTTTTATCGGTGATTTGAAATATGGAAGAACCATCCACTCACTCATCAATTTACTCAGACACTATAAGGTGCATTTATATCTGATATCTCCAGAGGAATTAAAACTTCCTGAATCGTATAAAAAGAATATAAGCGGATTTCCTATGACATGGGAAGAGACCACGGATATCAAAGCGCTATGGGATGCCGATGTTGCTTATGTAACTCGTATCCAAGAGGAAAGGTTTCCCGACCATCGAGAGTATGAAAAATTAAAAGATATCTACAAAGTGAATAAAGAACTTGTTCTTGCTTCTAAAAAAAATACGACAATACTCCACCCATTACCACGTGTGAATGAACTTTCAACGGATGTAGATGACTTGCCTAATGCGGCATACTTTCGTCAGGCGAAGTATGGTGTAGTGGTTCGAATGGCTCTACTCGTTTTGAGTTTGGGAATCCATTTTGAGTAAAAAAATTTGGACCCTATCTGAGGCGAGAGAAGTATTACCACTTGTTAGGGAAATTACGAGAGAATACTATATAAAAGCTAGCGTACTTGCTGACGAACTTCGAAAAAATCTTTTTCCAGAAAATATTTTAGAAATCAAGGAAGATGAAATCGCTTCGATTGTGCAAAATTGGTCCAATGAAATTTTGGCTATGGACCTAGATGTAAAAGGTCTTTGGCTTGTGGATTTTGACAATGGGAAAGGATACTATTGTTGGACTTGGGGCGAAGAAGATGTGTTATACGAGCATGGATATAATGAAGGATTTAGATCAAGGAAATTAATAGAGGAGAATCAAAATGACTCAGATCAATGAAAACTATCTTAAATTAAAAGCAGGTTATTTATTCCCTGAGATTGGAAGAAGGGTGAGAGCTTACTCGGAGCAAAATCCTACTCAAAGAATCATTCGATTGGGAATCGGCGACGTTACTCTCCCATTAGCACCAAGCATTGTAAATGCGATGGTCGAAGCTGCAAAAGAAATGGGAACCGCCGGAGGATTTCATGGGTATGGACCAGAGCAAGGTTATAGTTTTTTAATCAGTAAGATCATAGAAAACGATTACAAATCACGTGGGGTCAGTCTCTCGGAAGATGAGGTATTTGTTTCCGATGGATCAAAATGTGACTCTGGAAATATCCAAGAGATTTTCTCCTTAGATAGTAAAATTGCTGTAGTGGATCCCGTGTATCCCGTGTATGTCGATACAAACGTGATGGCGGGAAGGACAGGGGATATCGGATCCGATGGTAGATACGCAAATATCGTATATATGCCTGCAACAGAAGAAAACAATTTTGAACCAGATTTTCCTAAGGAAAAAGCAGACATCATTTATCTTTGTTATCCGAATAACCCTACTGGTATGGTTGCCACAAAGGAAAGGCTGACTGAATGGGTAAATTATGCAAAAAAAATCGGAAGTATAATCCTATTTGATTCTGCGTATGAATCCTTTATCCAGGACAAAGAGATTCCTAAATCGATTTATGAAATTCCTGGAGCCAAAGAGGTTGCTATTGAATTCAGAAGTTTTTCTAAAACTGCCGGTTTTACGGGAATCCGTTGCGCCTATCTGGTCATTCCGAAAGAGCTAAAAGGAAAAACGAAATCTGGTGAAGAAATTAGCTTCAATTCACTTTGGAGCAGAAGACATACCACAAAATTCAATGGTGTTTCTTATGTGACCCAAAAAGGTGCGGAAGCGATCTTTTCACCAGAAGGAAAAAAAGAGATAGCGGAGCAAATTTCGTATTATATGGAGAATGCAAAGCTCATCCGAGAGGGTCTCTCTTCTGCTGGTTTTAAGGTTTTTGGTGGTACTAATGCTCCTTATATATGGCTAAAGACTCCCAAAGGTCTTAAGTCCTGGGAATTTTTCGATGAACTCCTTTCCAAAGCACAGATTGTTGGTACTCCTGGTTCCGGGTTTGGGCCAGCAGGAGAAGGGTATTTCCGACTTTCAGCCTTTGGTAAGCGAGAAGATGTGATTTCTGCCATAGAACGCATCCAAAAAATGTAAAAATTAGTCCTGGTTTTTCCCTTAGCTCCGATATATATTCTAAGGTAGAGCTATGGGAAAATGGAAATTCATCCTCTTGTTTGCACTGGTTGTGGGGCATATCTCACATATCAGTGCAGTATCTCCAGAACAAACCAATCTGGGGATTTTGATCTTTGAAAATAAAGAAAATTTAAACTTTATCAATGTTGCCGTAAGTAACTTGGCTCCTTCTCAAGAAGAAGGAACAGGTGCTACGCCACCTGCAGGAGCAGAACCTGCTAAAAAAAATCTAGATTTTGAATATTTTAAACTGCTAAAGGCTGCAAACCAATCAGATTTTAGCGGTAATATGTGGTATCTCCAGAGCAATTACACATACGCTTTCCGTCAACTCCGCCAAGCGCAAGGGGAACTCAAAAATATTTTTGAAATCGTTTTGCAAAAGTATATTGAAGATGCAAAAGCTTTGTTGGAGTCTGCTGCCCCTGCCATCATTAGATCTAATGACAATAACGCAAAAGCTCTTCTCCGCCTTGGCTTTCGTGATTTGAGATCTTCTGAAGACCTATATACAACAGGATTGAATTCAAGCCCTCACCAATATCGATACAAACTAACGCTCTATAAAGAAGGTATCCTAACTCTACGCCGAGCAAAACGATTTGCTATTTTGGCGATGATTTATTCAAAAACTCCGGATGAAGATAAACCTGAGTATCAGTATAGATCTAATGAGGACTTGAAAGAAGCTAGATCAGAAGAAAAACAACGTAACTACGAAAAGGTGAGAGATACCTTAATCAATTACATTGAAAATAAAAGGATGGAACGTACAGTAGTACCTCCGGGCAATCCTGACGCAAAACCTCTAGATCTATTAGAACAACATGATGACAATTATGGATTTATAACATCTAAGAAGGTTGACTTGCTGATTGAAGCGAATTCACAAATTAAGGAAACAGAGGGTGCTAGACGTGAGTCTGTTCCTCCAGTTCCTAAGTTTGATGAGAACGGAAAAGTCATCTACCCAGAAGAGAAAAAGAAGTAATGAAGTATTCCCTAGTTTACCTTATTCTAATATCGTTTGGTTTTGGAATCCTTTCCAAAACCACTCTTTCTTACCGAGAGAGAAAAAAACAATTTGATGGCAAAATAACACTCGTTACAGAACTCAAAGAAAATTTAGGATTACAGGTAGATGAAGGAAAAAACTCAGTTGAGTCCTTAAAAAAAGATGTAGAAGAGAGTTACCGTGCCGGTGGTCGAGTCCAAATGGAAAAAGCATTAGGAATCGCTGAAGGTGAAGTCCATTATTTACAAAGGAAACTTTGTTCTCCCATGGAAGAAATCGCAGGAAATTTATACCAAAAAGCGATGGGTGATTGGATAATTTTAGATACAGAAGACAAATCCAGTTCGAAAAAACTAGATTGGGATACGAAAGAAAAAATTCAAAGGTATTTGAGTATGGCTAAAAGTGAAAAAGACCATGCAAAGGATTACTTTCTATCGGGTAACTTTCACAGATCTCTCCATACCTACAAAAAATCTATCGTTTACTCTCTACTTTCTCTGAGATCTCAAAAATCGGAAGTGCCTGACGAATTCAAAACGGCTGACCAGATTTGGGTAGAACCAATTTTACTCGGGAACAAGAAAACCACAACCATCCAAGAAAACTAAAAATTTCGATTTTCACGAGGTCGAGTGATTTCAAAATGACTCGTTAGTGAAGATAGAATCTTTGTATCGGCATTTCTTAATGACTCGGGCGACCCATCTCCCCGTTGTTTCTTCTACAGGAGAATTAGTAGGTCTCCTGTCTAAAGATCGTGTGCAAAGAGAACTTTCCGATCTAGGTGGAAAACGAGATGAATACGAAGAAATT
>JALOTI010000096.1 GCA_025457985.1 Leptospira sp. | reverse complement strand
TTTTACGTGGAAAAAGAAGCTTATTTGAAAAGCAAAACACGATATGGTAATACAAATTTTGGATTCCAAGCAGACGGACAAGAGATGTTTTTTATGTTTTTGAAGGGTTTTTTCCTCATTATCGTGACTTTGGGAATCTACTATCCTTGGTATTTCGCTGAGGTTAGAAATTATATTTGGAACCATACGAGCTTTCAAGGAAAACGATTTCAGTCAGATTTGTCAGGTGGAAATGTATTTTTGCATTTTTTGTTAGCCTATATCTTGATCTTTTTCACTTTGGGCATTGGATTTGCTTGGGCAATCGTGTATATTGATAAGATGTTGTATGAATCTATAAGCCTTGAGACAGAAGTTGATTTTTCAACGATAACTGCTAAGACAGATTCTACTGCCAACGCAACTGCGGAAGGTCTCGATGCCCTAGCGGATGCATTTGAATCTTTTATCTCTTAAATTTTGTCAGTAGATCAAAGTTATTCTGCGCGCTATTTTAATGGAGTTTCAGCAGTTCCCGAATTGGGAACTGTTCGATTTCACAGTTCCATTTTAAGTTTTAAATCTGATCAGTATACGCATACCTTAGCACTGCAAAATTTTGAAAGTTTTTCCAGAATTTCCAAGGGTGTTCGCTTTACTCTTTTCAAAGATGAGCACAAAGAGAGTCCTGTCTTAGAGATTTTTTGCGATTCAAATGATAGTACGTTCTTTGAAAGAGAATGGATCACAACCCAAAAAAGTGCAGGAGGATGGAAGTCTCTCGCCGCTCGAGTTCGAGAGACAAATATTTTTGTTTTAGCTGCTATCGCACTTTGTATTTCAACTGGAATCGGTTTTGCTTACACAAAGGGTTTGGACTACGTACCGTATTTGATTCCAAGAAATGTAGATCATTCACTCGGGGAAAGATTCCAAAAAGAAATCGCAAGTCAATTGAAAGTCTGTGAAGATCCAGAAGCTAATAGATTCTTCGATCTTGCACTAAAGGAATTCGTACCCCAAAATAGTAGTTATCCGTACAAAGTATCCATTATTGCCAGAGAAGAGCCAAACGCATTTGCGCTTTCTAACGGACAAATCTATTTTTTTTCTGGTCTCATCCGCGAAGCTAAAAATCAGGCAGAAGTGATTGGAGTTCTTTCTCACGAAATTGCACATATTGAAAAAAGGCATCATATTCGTAACCTAACGAAAGCACTCGGAACTACTTTTGCCGTAAGCTTATTGATTGGTCCTGGCCTTGCTGATTACCAAATCGCTGAAACATTAACTGAAATTGGATCTACGGTATTGTTACTTAAATATTCGCGCGATTTTGAAAGAGAAGCAGATAGAACATCGATAGAGTATTTAAAAAATAGAAATTTTACGACCAAAGGCCTTTTAACCTTCTTCGAGAGGATGATGGTATACGAAGTAGAAGATGAAGAAGAAACTGCTACACCAAATAAAGATGTCGATAAATCCAAAAATAATTTTAATATTGATTTTGCGAAGTTGCTAAGCACTCACCCAGCCACAAAAGACCGGATTGATGATTTAAAAAAGATTCTTCCTGTTGAAGCGAAAGGTATCAAAAGGGAAATCGTTTCGAAAGCTGCTTGGGAAAAAATAAAAAAATCTTGTGAAAACTAGTGTTATTCGTTTTCGATGCTTGCGTATATTTCAACGAGAGTATCTTGGAGTTCGAACCTAGGTTGCCAACCCAAAGCCTTCAGTTTGGAATTATCACCAAATACACGTGATGTTTCCGATGCTCGAATTCTTTCGGGATCAATTTCTGGCTGAATGCTAGTTTTTGAAATTTGTATCAGGCTATCTAACATTGATCTGATGCTTTTCTCTTCGCCAGAACAAATATTATAAATCTCCCCCGAATTACCTTTTTCTAATAGATGAATATAGCCAAAAACAATATCCTTCACATGTGAAAAATCTCGTGTAGGCGTTAAATCCCCTATTTTAATTTTAGATTCACCGAGTTTTTTTGCTTGGATGATTTGATGACAAAAGTTGGGAATTACAAATTCTTTTCTTTGACCAACTCCAATATGATTGAATGGTCGCGCAATGACTACAGAGACATAAGGACTGTAATGCGAATATTGTCTGCAATATGATTCAGCCGCCAGTTTACTTCCAGCATACGGGTTTACAGGATTGGGTATTAAGTCTTCCCTGAGGGGCAAATCTTCGATGCGTTGTTTTCCATAAACATCAGCCGACGATACATAGAGCATTTTGACAGGTTTTTGGTTTTGGTGGAGGCCTTCCAGGAGGTTTAGAGTACCACGGACGTTTATCTCTTCCGTTTCCCAAGGATCCTTGATGGCAATTGGTACAAACGCCTGCGCGGCCAAATGGACAACAAAATCCGGATTTGACTTACGAATTTGATCTTCAACGACGGATCGATCACGGATATCGCCGACAAAGCTATGGATTTCGTATGTACCGGTCTCGATCAGAGCTGGCAAAAGAAAAGTTCCCACAAACCCATTTGAACCCGTGACAAGAATTTGTTTTTTTTTCATATGTGAGGGAAAAATACGATCCAGTTAGAAGATTTTCTTGCCATTCTCCCAATTTTTCAAATGCTCTCAACAAAAGAAAGAAAACTGTGGAAGAAGAAGCAAAATTCATGACGAATCCCTTTCTCGAAATCAGAGACCCGCAGTTAAATGTATCGGAAATCGTTCATGAAATTGAATCTAAGATCCCGCGAAATCCCAGAGAGTCAATCGATCTCAATGAACTAACAAAGTTGAGTTACAAGCCAGAATCACCGGCAGGTTTTCGTAAGTTTGACCCTGCTGGCACGGCCCATCTATTTGAAAAAGGGATTTCAGCTCCAAAATTTACGAACCCTAAGTTTTGGTTTGTAAAGGGACCTATCAAATATATCATTTCTCGGATTATCTCTGTTTACTCACTCGTTGATAAAAAACTTTCTGAAAACAGAATTCGTGCCTTTTTCTCCGTATTACATGAACTTGTTCGACTAGGCAAACGGATGAATCAATTAGAGAAACGATTCGACGGTTTTTATAGAGAACATTTGCTACACAATCAAACAAAAGATATTGGCCTCGGATTTGGCTGGGCTACAAGTGAATATTTTGTTGATTCCGGACTTGATGAAGACTGGACAAACGTCATTAACGATCTAAAAGAATCAAAAAACATTTCTGTCCTCTTCCCAGAATGGGGTGAACTTCTAAAACAATTTTCGTATCAAAAGTATAAATTTCAAAGTTTTAGCCAAAGTGATTTGCAAACAGAGTTGATTCGCAAAAGAGTTACTGCTAATATTCAAAAAATCGAATCCACCTTTCCATTAAAGGATTATCTTCCTCAAGATTCGGATGTTATTATAAATAAACCATTAGGAACTTTCCCCGCATCATTTTTAGAAAGATTATTTAGTGAATTATCAGTAAATATGAAGAATGGGTACAACTTGTATTTTCTTATCCATGATAATAAAATATCCCAGAACAGCCCGTTCATTGAATCTCAATTGTCAACAGTCAATTTGAAAGAACTATCTACGTATATGAACCGACTTGGATTTATTGAGGAGAGGAATCTTTCAGCAAACCCAGATCAACTTATTTTTAGATATACAAAAACGAAAGGATGAAGCTGTTCCAACATCTCGACGAGTTGAAGGATTCCGATGGTGTTGGAAATGATGCCATCGGACTCGCTGAGAAATTTCAAAACATAGGTTTTGATTGTCATTTTATAACAAGAATACCTCGATCGGGTAGAGAAATCTACAACGTTAAATTTCATACTTTAGAAAACTTCAATGCAGTTAGTTCTGAGTCAGATGTTCATATCTTGCACTATGGTGGGACAGGATATCCTTATGATCTCTTTTACAAACTTTTTGGTAAAAAAATTCTAAGATTTCACAATATAACACCCGCTAGATTTTACGAACATACAACTACACCAGAAATTTATGCAGCCATGAATAAATTTGAATCCTTGTCTTATTTGGAACTAGCAAGTTTTTCTATTTTTTGTGATGCAATATGGTGTGATTCCAGTTACAACTACTCTGCTGTAGCTGATTTAAATTTTAAGAATCCGACCATTCTTCCAATTTGTAAAAAATATGTAGTAAACAAAAAGGGAATACAGGATGATTTAAGAGATGAAGGCAACATCATCTTTATAGGAAGATACTCACCACAAAAAGCTTGGGAAGATTTAATTGAATTTTTTTCAGTTTGGGTGAATGACTTTCCGAATGCCAAACTTTATTGTGTCGGCAATGTTATTGGAGCTTTTGATGGTTATTTTGATTTTTTACGGCGTAAAACAATTGCAACAGGTGTTGAGGATCGTGTTTTGTTTTTGCAAGGTAAATCTGATGCGGAGGTTTTAGAGTTATTATCGAAAGCCAGTGCATTTGTTTCTATGAGTGAACATGAAGGATTCTGTCTTCCTATTCTGGAAGCATTTGGCATGGGAATACCAGTTTTTGCGTATTCTGCAGGAGCAGTTTCCCAGACCATGAATGGTGGCGGATTGCTCTTTAAAGAAAAGGATTACTATAGACTCAAAAAAGATTTAAAATCGATTCTTACCAATCCAGAGTTAAAACAATTAGTGATAAGTTCTCAATTTAAAGCACTAGATTATTACAATTTATTTCCCTGGGAAACAGAACTAAAAAAGAACTTGGAGATAATTGAGAGATGAACATCCATCAGTTTGCCGCAGGTTTTCAGTTAGGTGATGCTATCTCCCAAGAAATGTTAGAACTCAAAAGACTTTTGGATTTGCAGGGCTACAAAGGAACTATCTTCGCAGAAAATGTTTTTTCATTTGATAAAAAATACGCAAATAAAATCGGCTCAGCAAAAGTCAAAAAAGATGATATTTTGATCTACCATCATTCGATTCATTCAGAAGTACTCGAATTCATTCTAAAATTTCCCAATAAAAAAATACTTATCTATCATAATGTAACTCCTGAGGAATATTTTTTACCTTATGACTTAAAATTCTCTTATTTACTTCGAATGGGTAGGGAAGATCTAAAGATCATTAATAAAAACTTTGATCATTTTTTTGCAGTTTCAAATTTTAACCTTCAAGAATTGCATGAAAATGGTTTCTTCAATCCCAAACTACTCCCACTTCACTTAAATTTTTCAAAATGGAACCATCTTATACCGAAGAGAATCAAGTCGCCAAAAGATAGATTAAATCTCTTATTTGTTGGTAGAATTGCTCCGAATAAACGGCAAGATGACTTAATTCGTTTTATTCGTGTCTGGAAAGATAA
Source organism: Leptospira sp. (assembly GCA_025457985.1). Lineage (GTDB taxonomy): Bacteria > Spirochaetota > Leptospiria > Leptospirales > Leptospiraceae > Leptospira_A. Next base: position 1,836 of record JALOTI010000096.1, on the reverse strand, counting down.
ATATAACGTATCTATTAAACTTCGTATGATAGGCTTTTGTAATCCTAACCAAGAATCATACTTAGAAGAATTGAGATTTATGATACATCATCTTGATCTATTAAATGAAGTTGAAATCCTTCCTTATGTGAATGACTCTCTCCTAACACAATACTACTTAGATAGTGATTTTTTTGTTTCAATGAGTGAACATGAAGGATTTTGCGTCCCCCTCATGGAAGCAATGTTTTTTGGTCTTCCCGTATTTGCCTATGCGGCGGGTGCTGTAGAGGAAACTTTGGACGGATCTGGTTTACTCTTTAAAGAAAAGAATTTTGATTTGTTATGTTCTGAATTATATTCGATCACTCAAGATCCAAAAAAATTAGAACAAATCTTAGACGGTCAGTTTGATCGTTTGGAGAGATTTCGCTCAAAATCAAATATTGAAAATCTTCTAGAAGCAATTCAATCGTAATCATGGCAAAGATACTTATAGTAACTTCTCGCTTTTTACCTAATTCTGCCGGTGGAGCAGAAAAACTGGCGTTTGACTATTCCGAAATACTATCCAAAAACCATGATGTAACAATAGCTACAACAACGGCAAAGAACTATATCACTTGGAAAAATGAATTTAATGCAGGTGAGTCCTTCCATAAAAATATTAAAATTCTCAGATTTAATGTATTAAGAGAAAGAAACTTAAAAAAAATGAATTCTTTGTTAGATACATGTCTGAATAATATAAATAATGTCAAAGCAAATCTAGAAGAAAAATTTATAATTGAACAAGGGCCATTTTGTCCTGATCTTTTAGAGTTTATCGAATCAAACCAAAAACATTTCAACTTGATTATACTCGTTGGCTATTTATATTATCCGATTGTTTTTTCAATACCTTTGATAAAAATTCCATTTATCATAGTCCCAACATTTCATGATGAGCCCGTATTACAACTTCCTATTTTTAAACGAACTTATTTGCCTAACTTTTTTTATTGCTTCAATGCACCAGAAGAACTAGATATCTATCGAAACAAATTGAGCAATCAAATTAAAAATTATGCCATGATAGGAACATATATTTCTTTACCAGAGAAATCTTCATTCCAAGTTCGGGGTGAAGGTGAGAGCAAAAAAATACCGTTAGATGAAAAATTTAAAATTTTAACAATTGGAAGAATTGAACCGGCGAAGGGATACCCTCGTCTGTTAGCTGAGTTTACTGAATGGAAACAAATTTCAAAATCAAACGAAATCAAAATGATCTGCCTTGGGTCCGCTTCCAATGTGGATATCAAAAAATATCCAGATATTCTTTTTCCAGGCTTTGTTTCGGAAGAGGATAAATCCGATTTCTTAGTTCAATCAGATTTATTGATCAATCCATCGCCATTTGAAAGTTTCTCGATAGCTATCATGGAAGCTTGGAGCTACGAAAAACCTGTTTTAGTGAACGCAAACTCTGAAGTGATGGTAGGACACATCCATCGTTGTCAGGGCGGGTTGTATTACAGTGATTATATGAGCTTTTTCTCAATGCTGAACCATCTGATAAAGAATGAAACACTGCGGAATCGAATGGGAATAAATGGCAGGCTTTATGTTGAAAAAAATTTTTCCAAGGAGGTTGTATCTAAAAAATTAGATTCTTTGATCAATAGACTACTCGGTTGACTTGTTCTTGAAACTCGATTAATAAGAAATCGTGAAGTATATGATTCGAGGCAAGCAAACTCGGAACAAAAATATCAAAATTATTTCCATCCATAGTAGAGAGTCTTCCACCAGCCTCCTGAACTATAAGTCCACCAGCCGCCATATCCCATGGTTTTAATCCCATTTCGTAATAGC
>JALOTI010000095.1 GCA_025457985.1 Leptospira sp. | reverse complement strand
GTATTCATACTTTCCATCTGGAGAAACAAGAACGGAAGTCATGAGTCCTAGTGAGCCAAATCCAGAAGCAACCATATCGCTCATAACATCGCCATCATAATTCATGAGGGCCCAAAGTTGTCCGCCTTCATTTTTCATGATCTGCGCAACAGCATCGTCTATCAGGTAGTAGCTGTAAGTAATTCCAGCCTTTGTCATCTCTGCTTCTTTTTCTTTTGCAAGATTATCAAAAATCTCGCGAAACCGAGCGTGATATTTTTTTGAAATTGTATCCTTTGTAGCAAACCAAATGCTGATTTTTTCGGACAGTGCGTAGTTAAAACAAGCTTGAGCGAATGATTTAATGGACTCGTCCAAGTTAAACATTCCCATTGCCACTCCACTACCCTTAAACTCGTTTACGAGCAATCTTTGTTTCTCTTTTCCAGAAGCATCGGTATATACAAGTTCCACTTTACCAGCGCCATCAACCAACATTTCAGCGTTTCGATAGATATCACCGAAGGCATGTCTTCCGATCGCAATTGGTTTTTTCCAAGAATTTACAGCAGCGGGAATATTTTTTATCGTAATTGGTTTTCTAAAAACAGTTCCATCAAGAATAGCGCGGATTGTTCCGTTAGGTGACTTCCATTCTTGTTTCAGATTGTATTCTTTAACTCGGTCTGCGTTTGGAGTAATGGTAGCACACTTTACACCCACACCATGTTTTTTGATTGCATTTGCAGAATCAACTGTGACTTGGTCGTCGGTTTTGTCTCGGTATTCAACACCTAAGTCATAATATTCTAATGTTATATCCAAATACGGATGAATGAATCTATCTTTAATTTCTTTCCAAATGATCCTTGTCATTTCATCGCCGTCTAACTCGACTAGCGGTGTTTTTACCTTAATTTTCCCCATTGAATTCTCCTTAGTTGGTTTTTAATTACTTTCACATTTAAATCTGGTCTTTGATATAAAGATTCCATAAATAATGGCAATATTCCGTCGAATTATTGATGGCTCCTGAAATAGTATGAATTCCTGTCAAAGATGTATATCTTTTTCTATATGCTTCTTTTTCAGAAATTTTTGCAAGTTTTGCCTCTAGCCGAACCAGGACTTCCTTCCAAGATTCGCAAAGTTTTCTAACTTCCTCGTCCTCTGACAAAATTTTGAGTTCCTCGGCTTCTTGGATGCTGATCTCCCAAAATTGTGGCGGGAAGGCGGGCGGAGTGTACTTATCTCGAATTTCATCCAAATCCCTTTCGATCTCTTGGTCTTTAAATGACCCCAGGAAAAAAAAGCTACTGAAACGAACCGAAATGGGAAGGTAAAAATTAAAATTTGAGTCAGAGGCAATCATCTGCTGGATTGCCCAACGAATGGATTTTTTCGTAGATTCATTTTTTTGATTGAGGGTCGCGGAATCGCAAGATTTTAAGGAATCAAAACAAAATTGAACAAATCGAAGTTTTTCCTTCCAAAATATATTGAGGATCTCTGCTAGCATTCGTTTCGTTCATGTTTACCAAGGGAAAGGATTTTTCAAGTGAGAATCCCTTTTTTTAGGGACCAAACTGCAAGTTGTCTACATCCCCTTGTATGAACGAAATTAAAAACAAATGGCGCGAGCTTACGACAAAAAAAGACGAATTCCTCCATATCCTAAGGATATTGAATCATTACTATGAAATGAGGGGAGAAAACAGATCGGAGCGATTTATATTCCGAGAAACTTTGGTTCGAACAGATCCAGACGAGATCCAGATCTATTTTTCGAAAATCGGCGAATATGAATACCAAGTTGCCTGCGCGATTCCAAAGACCTCAAAATTAGAGTCCTGGATTCATATCGATGGAATTGCAGAGGAACGGGAAAAAATGCGGGAAGTAGGGAAATTGGACCACCCCGTGTTTTCACTAGTCTGTCTGGGAGATCTATTCCAAGTCGCGATAGAGACAGAAAACCCAATATTATAATTTTTTGAATTTATCTTGATTCTTTTAAATCCATAACCAAATTTCCAGATGTGAAACGAAGCAAACGTTACCTTTTAAATTTCGTATCTGTTTTGGTTTTGGGTTTTTCGGGAATTGTTGGACAATCTAAAGTTCAAGACTTTAAAACCCAATATTCACCTGAGGAAGGTTATTTGCAAGCTTGGAACTTTACCTTCCATAATGAAAGGTATTCGCTGTTTTCCACATTTTTGGTAAGCAATTTTGGTCCTGGTTCAAAAAACAATGGGATCTCCATTTTGATCAAAGAAAAAGGAAATCCTCTCTATTATTCGACTCGTGAGTTTTCGAGTGATGATTATGAATCTAAACCTGATACATTCCACCAACGCAGTGGTGAAAATTGGATGGAATACAAAGACGGTTTGTATTCTTTTTACATGAAATATCCCGAATGGGAGATAAAACTTTCTTACAAACCGAAAAAGGGTTCTGTTCCTATTTCGAACGGGAAATTTCCTTTATTAGATCCAACTAACTTTGTTCAAGCGGATATTCCCTTTTCATTTTCATCTGTAACCGGTACTATAAAAAAAGGAGATGTCATAGAAGAGGTTTCTGGCACCGGAGGAATGGAACATCTTCTGACAAATTACCCCGTTTATAAGTTTTCTAAAAAATGGGAGTTAGTTCGGGCTGAAACAAAAAATGGATTTCGAATTTTTACTGGGGGTTTCATCGGAAATTCAAATTTCCCAGGGAAATTTTATAGGAGAGTTGTAGTATTAGCACCTAACGGAGATGCAGCGATTGATGCCACTGTTGAAACAGCTGAGGTTTTAAAATGGGAAAAAGATTCTATTTCTGGATATACAATCCCAAAATTGGAAAAGTTGACTTTTGCTGAAGGTAACTGTTCTTTACTGGTCAATCGAACAAAGACTATTGCAAGTATGAGCGCTCTCGAAAACATATCGAGTTTTCTCAGGTTTTTTATTCAACTTTTCTTCGCAAAACCCTATCAAATACACTCGTCTGCAGAAGTATCGGTTGATTGTCCAAAAACTTGGTCAGGAATAGGAAAGGGTTTTCACTCCAACTATCTCATCAATGAATAAAAGATCTCAGAGCCAGACTTCAGAGAATAAACTTTTGACCTTCGTGTGCAATGTGAATCTGCATTCGGTCATGTTTTAAAATTTTGGATTCATCTAATATGATCTTAACAATCTCATTATCAGTATGATCTGGTTCATGGTGCGTTAAAACTACAGATCGAATTTCCATCATCTCAGCAAAATCAACCGCTTTACTGACTGCAGTATGACCCCACCCAATTTTTTTTTCGGCTTCTGCTGTGCTATATTGAGCATCAATGATAATGAGATCTGCACCAGCAATTTCAGGTTTTAATTTTAAAAGGTGTTCTCTATCCTCTTCCCGATACTCTACATCAGTGCAGAACAAAAATACCTTTTCGCCTTCTCTAACACGATAACCAGTGCATGAACCAGGATGTCTAAGACCAAAAGGAATGATTTTCAATCCACCTAACATATAGGATTCAAATTCCTTCCAGAGATGGAACGATTTTTTGGAGGCCATTTGGTCAAAGGTAATTGGAAAGTTTTCTGGGTGCTGCTGGCGGATCATTCTCTCTTCCAAGTTAGGAATCGCCGAATAAAAATTAATCTTACAACTTGGAGAGTAAGCTGGTTTAAAAAAAGGCCAACCTTGTATATGATCCCAGTGAGTATGAGAAACTAAGATATTGAGTTCTAATTCTTCACCACTAAATGCCAGGGGAGCAAGTTGGTTTCCCAAAACCCGAATCCCCGTGCCCATATCAAAAATGACCTTTTCCCCTTTATCACCTTCCAGGTAGACGCAGGTTGTATTTCCCCCTAAATCTTGAGAAAGAGGAATCGGGAGATTTTCTAAAAACTCTTCTTCCGAGAAAGAATCAGGGTTTTTTGCCCACTCTTCTCTTGCCATTTTTAAAATTTTGAGCTGTTTTTCCTTTTGGTCCGCTTTGGGAGTTGGTGTAGGAAGGCTTCCTCTAACACCAAAAAGAGTTATTTTCATCTAGTTCCTTTCTTAAAACCTGGCAAATATAATATCGGATGGACCGTCATTGTTAGTTAGTTCAGAAATCCAGGAAAAATTATGGAAGTTCACCACAAATTCTTCCTATTCTACAACCTATCTTTTGAAACCCATAGAGCGAGGAAAAAAAATCGATCTTAGATCATATTTTCCTCCAGAGATTTCCAACCTCGTCCTAGAGTTAGGTTCTGGCTGGGGGGAAGTAGCCATTGAGCTTGCCAAATCACAGCCAAACACAGGTTTTTTACTCATGGAAAAAAAGATCAATCGAATCATAGCTACAGAAAAACTCAGGGAAAACGCAAATCTAAAAAATATTCGATATATGACTGTTAACTTTCAATGGTTTTTCTCAGAACTATTGGAAAAAGAATTATTTGATACGGTGATTATTAATTTTCCAGATCCATGGCCCAAACGAAAACACCATAAAAATCGACTAATGACAGAACCAATGCTAACCCAGATATCTGAGTTACTTAAACCTGGAGGGAAAATACTTTTTGCAACAGACCATGGTCCGTATGCAAGAAAGACAATCTCTCTTTTCAGAAAAAATAAAAACTTTTTTTGGAAGGAAGCTGAGTATTCGTTTACTCGTCCAAACTTTCCAACATCCTATTTTGAGTCGGAAAAAAAAGGTGAAGGTAAAAGAATTTACTACTTAGAGAGAATCAAAAAGTAACTGCAAAAATCAAATCAGATTGACTTAACCGATCGCATAAAATCGGTTAGTCTAAAATGATTGTGCTGATTTTCAATCCGTCTCTATCGCCATTCCAAGGAATGTTAATTGTTTTTTTGTCTTTCGTAAGTAGAAGTTCTTTAGATTTGCCTTCTAACACAGCTCCCTCCAGCGGAAGATAAAAGTCTGAGTTACTGGAAAAACTATCTTTCCATTTTGATTTTCCATTCCAATGGTAAACTGTATCTTTTGTTTTAATTATGTAAGAGTCAGATAATCGAACGATGGAAAGGATTTTTGACGTATTCCCAAGTGATGTAAATTTATTCCCTCCACTCCAGAAAGCAACTTCTCCGCCCATTTGAATGAGACAACTGTCTTGTAAACATCCAATGAATGTAGCTGGATCTTTTGAATCTTTTTTTGCCAAACTCAATTGAGGTTTTGTTAAAGCGGTTATCATTTCTTCTTTTACTGTCAATTCAACCGTTTCGAGTTTTAATTCTTTTTTTGTATCCCTAATAACTAACAAAACGCCTGTTTCTAAAAATCCAAAGTCTGCAATATCATTCCCATCCAATTCAACATTAGATTCGAGACCTAAATCATAGACTCGTAGTTTTTTTGATTTGAGTTTTTGATTTTCAAAAAGAAATGCTGTATTCTTTCTACCACCTACGATCTGTTTAATGACCCAACCTGGCATCAAAGTTTCTTTTCCCCTCAATTTTCCACTTTCGGGGTACAATCGATTTAATTCTTCGCCACGAGACAAATAAAGCTCCTGACCAGGAACTACCAAATCATAAGCTGTATTCGCATAAACCTTCCAAACCTGTTCCTTGGTGATTCGATCAAATCCAGAGATCGCCGTGCCATAATTTATAATAATTCGATTTGGGTAAAGAATAGGACTGGAAATGGGTGTTCCAGAAAGACCTAACTCCGTTACATGAAGTGGGGCTTCGTCCAACTCATCGGACGGAAGTAAGCGAGCATATTTTGTATCTCCATACTCTTTAAGGATCTTTCCTTTAACTTGATTTCGTTTTGTTTTATTTTTTTCTGAAGGTGACTGCTTTTGTTTTGCATCTAGAATCCGGAAAGAGGCAAAGTACGCTTCAGAAGATGGATTTTCAGCTAACACACGATCAATAATCTTTTCGGCTTCATCTAATTTATTTTCTCTAAAGTAAATATATGCCAATTGTATCTCGCCATCTGAAAAATCTGGATCGGATTTTCGAATGGATTCCAAAATCTCTTTAGCTTCTTTAGTAAGATCTTCGTTAAAGTATGCGATAGCTAAATTATAAGATGACAGTCCAAATTCGCCGTCTTTGATTCTGGCTTTCTCAAATTCCTTTTTCGCTAAATCGACTTGTCCTAGTTTGTAAAAAGCAAGTCCCTTACCCACATTTGTTGGGGCAAATTCAGCATTGACCAAAATAGAACGATCAAAATTAAAAATCGCAGCATCATAATTCTTACGTTTCATTTCAATTAAACCTAACATATAATAGCTATAATATGCGTTTGGTTTATCTCTTAAAATATTTGCAAATCCTTCTTCCGCTTTTTTTAACTCATTCTTTTTGTAATAAAAAGCATAAATCCCTTCACGAAAAGATGTTTCATTTTCTTTATTATTACGAACTGCAGATTCCAAGATAGAGAGGCCTTTTTCCTCTTCTCCCTTCTCAATATAACACTCTGCAATCTTTACTAGAAGAGATGCTTTTGGAACACGATCATACGCTTTTTGGTATGGGGATATTGCTTCTAAGTATTTCTTTTTATTAAATAGAGTATTTCCTTCTTTAACAAAAGGAATTACTTCTGCAAATCGAGAGTTCTCCGATATAATTTTTTCCGTCTCAAAAACTTCCGGAATATCTTTTGAATACTTCTTTGATTTTTGGATGAATTCGTTTGCTTTAGTATAACTTTCTTTTGAATTCTCTTCTACTGCACGTTTGTAGTAGAGGCTTGCCAGTCGAAAATCAATAGCTTCCGAACTTGGAAATTTTTTCTTCAAGTCAAAGTAAATTTTTTCTGCTTCATTCCAATTTCCAGCATCCTCTGCAATCCTTCCAAGTGTGATCGCACTGAATGGATCTTCTTTAGAAAGTTTTTCAAGTTGGCCTAAAAACTCTTTTTCTTTTTTAGAATCTCCCAGTTTTGCATAAACTCTCGCAAGACCCTGTAGAGCACCGGGATTCTCTTTATCCAAACGATACGCTTCTAAAAAAGATGCTTCCGCTTTTTTATACTCTCCGAATGCGAAGTAAGCGCGACCAAATGCGTTATGCGGAGCAGGATTTTCAGGCTGAATACCTAAAGCCTTACCATACAAAGTAAGTGCCGGTTTTCGTTTGTCTTGGCGGAGGAAAGTATCACCTTCAGCTATGCTAATCTTTGTGATCTCATCTTTCTTTGCCTTTGGATGTGATTCTAATTTTTTTAAAACATCAAGTGCTTCATCAAATCTTGACTGATCAATCAATACATATGTTAGATTGATTCTTGGCTCCAAATAGTTTGGATCCCAGGTCGATGCATCTTGGAAACTAAGAGTGGATTTTTTAAGTTCTCCCCACTTCCATTCACATATCCCTTGTTTGTTTTTGATTTCAGGGTTTTTTGGGATTTTAAGCAAACCCTGTTTAGAAACCTTTAAACATTCCGAATAGTTGTGATTTTTAAGATAAACATTACAAAGCCCAATATAGGCATTAGGGTTTGTATCAGATAAAGAAATCGATCTAGTGAAACTTTGTTCTGCATCTTTAGTCTTACTTCCGAGAAGTTCTGCGTTTCCTAAAAATGACCAAAGCGAACCATTATTTGGCTGTAATTCCGTCGCCTTCTTAAATTCAGAAATTGCCTCTGGATACTTTTTTTTCGCAAGGGCTTCATTTCCCTTTTGAATGAAGGAAGCAATTTTTGTAGATTGT
>JALOTI010000094.1 GCA_025457985.1 Leptospira sp. | reverse complement strand
AAAATTGTATTTATAGAATTGTGTAAGCAAACAGACAGAAAAATTCAGTCGTCGATGAATCTCGCGTGAAGATATTGTTGATTGATTGAAATAAACCTTTCTATTCCGTAGAATTTGTGTGAATAATCCTCGGTTCGGGTTACTGTGACGAACCACAGCACGTTGCAGATCCATTCCAACGAACGATCTGAATTTGCCTTAATAAGCTTATAACTGAACATGCAAGAACGTTCACAGTCGTAAAATTGACGTCAAACATCAATTAATTTCACTGTTATACCACAAGTATCATTCGCGTTTTCAGAGACTATTCCTCTGAACGTTAACGTACCCCGTTGATTTCGGAAAAAACAAATCTCAATTTTAGAATTTGTCTCCAAATGATTCAAAAAAGATAAGTCAGCGGAAAGAATCGAAAAAATACCTATACCTTGTGATTGAATTTGTCCAAAACTTATTTTTAAGTTTTGTTTGAGCAAAACAAATTCCTTTATTTGTGGTTCCTGTGATGGATGATTTGCTGTATCTAAAAGTTTGGAAACTAAGCTTAGAAATCTTTCTGGTGTCTCAAGTTTCGAATGGGCTAAAAATTGTAAAAGATGGATTCTTAAAAAATCTTTGATATGGTTGTGGGCAAGCAAAACCCTATGCCTTTGTTTTAAGTTGAAGTAAAAGTTTTGTAGTATTTTTCTCTCTTCTGCCGTACAACCTGTTCTAAAAGCAAGCCTATCCAAACGTTTTCCATGTTTTTGAATAATTTCATAACGATGAGTTAAAAATCCGGCAACTTTCGATAAGAAATAAACTCCTAATAGAATACAAAAAAGTTTTAATAAAACAAATTCATTATTAGTTTTCCATAGCCAAATGGGTTTTTCTGGATTCATAACTTGTGTTTGAGTTTATAAATGAATTCGGTTATATCTTCCGCATTTTGATCCAAACTCGCTCTTACTTTATTTTCTCTAAGATTTTTTGAAAACTCGGGAAGTTTTTTAATAAAATCATCGTTCGAATATGCAGTAAATTCTTTTGTAAGTAGTTTATTACCTTCTAAATCCTCAGCTGTTAATTCAATGGTGGTGACCATAAAGTAAGACTTTAATACATATAAAATAATAATTTCTTCGATCACTTCCCAAACAAAAACAGCAAGACCCACCTCTGGATTTCCTGTGACTTCTCCTGCAATCAACCCTAAAACAAGACCAATCGAAAGACCTTCGATAAACATCTTTGGTCGAACTTCACCCATATCTACAATTTTAGTTTTTAAAATGATATTTGCTCTATCTCGATTAACGACTGGAATTCCATTCTTCAATAGAGTTGATCGAAGCCTTGTACGAAACCAATTTGCATTTTGTTGGGTGAGTTTTTGAATGAGTACCTTTTTCTCATCACCCTCGGCCGTTTTAGAGCTAATCGATCTAAGAAAAAGAATTTCTATATCAACCTCAGTGGGTTCCAAATAGATTTTAATAGGATCATTTTGATGATCGATAAAGTTTTTCAGATCCGAGGTGCAGGAATAACAAAAGACCAGAGAAATGAATAGAAAATTGAAAAGCTTACGTTGAAACAAAGTTACCAGAGATTTATAATTTATCTTCCGTTAACCAATTTGTTTGTGTGGGTGAAGAATACAATTCAAAAGATTTGAGAGCACTTTCTATACTGGAATAAACTTTTAAGAGCTCATAATGAGATTTTTTAAGAAATCCCTCATCTACCATCCTTTGTAACTGGTTGATTAAACTATCATAGAATCCGTTCCAATTTAGAATTCCTATTGGTTTTTGGTGTAGACCAAGTTGGCTCCAGGTCAAAATCTCAAATAACTCTTCCATTGTTCCAAAACCACCAGGTAGAGCCAAGAATCCATCAGCCAATTCATACATCTTAAATTTGCGTTCTTGCATGGTGTCGACGATATGGATCTCTGATAGATTTGGATGTTCTATCTCTTTGATTTTTAAGAATTTTGGTAAGACACCAATCACAAAACCACCGTTATCTAGGGCTCCATTGGCCACTTGTCCCATAAGACCGATATTGGCTCCTCCGTATACAACTCCAATGCGATTGTCAGTTAAAAATTTGCCCAACTGGTAAGCTAGAGTGCTGAAACTGACATCAACTCCATCCGAACTTCCACAGTAGACTGCGATCCTGCGAATTGTTTCCATACGATTATTCTTTAAATCGAACCAGTGAATTTTTTGAAAAAGTCCACTCGGGAGTTTCCAGGTTTCCTTTAGGAATCCTATACCATGAAGAAAGATTTTTTCGTGCGTGGATGGATTTTTAGCTAAATCGACGACAAGGACAGCATGCCCAGGAGAACCTGCTTCCAAAAAAAGATCACCAATTTTAATGTCCTTAGGTTGAACTGTTACGAGTTCTTTTCCGAGTGATGCAGTTCCCGCATAACTATAAATAAAGAACAAATACTCATCGAATACTTCTCTGTTGTTTCCTTTTTTGAATTTATCTTCAATCCATGTCGTATTGTTTCCCCGGACTCGAACTCGTTTACCTTTCGCAAATTCCGAGAAAGGTACATCCATTCCATTTGTAATTTTAAATTTGATTTTGTTATAGAAGCCACGACTAAAGAGATATTCTGCTCGTAACTTAATGATTGCATCTGCACATTGGATCAGATCTTTTTTAAGAAGTGGAAAGTCTAAAACAGCCACGTGGACTTCTTTATTCTTTTCACTTCCGTCAAAATGATAAACTGGTGATCCTTGCGGTTTTAAAGGATAGTTTCTAAGAAATTCAGCAAAACTATTTTGTTCTATTTGGTTTTTTTGAAATCCTTCAGGTGCAGGAAATCTTTCTGTGATGGTCTCTCCAATTAGAAATCCACCAGGCAAGATCAGTAAGGAAAAAATTAATATAGATAAAAGATAATAATCGTTAATTGCAGAGAAAATATTTTTTTCTAAACCAAAAAAAATTACTCTTTGCAATAGTCTTCTTCCCAAGTTTGAATCACGCGTTCTGCTTTTTGTTTCTTTTTAAGATAAAAATAGGGTATAGAAAAGATCGGCATGAGGCCACCTGGTCCATACAAGAGGGCTGAAGATATGGATCCTGCAGTTATCGATAGAATCAAATTTCGATTATCTTCTTGAATTTCTTTGATATCTCTTCGAACCGAATAGAGCGAACCTTGGCAATTTGTCGTCGAGATCTTTGCTTCTTCCGGCATGGAAATACACGATACGAAGAAGCAGAGTAAGATTAAAGAGCTGACTCGATATCTTTTATGCATTTTTCCATCGCCAAGAGGTTTGTTACTTCAATCATCCTTTCAAAGGAGCTCGTTCGGTAAAATCCGTAAAAAGTAACGTCTTCGCTACCTGTTTCTTCCACTTTTCCTTGAGCTACTATCTGTGTTCCTTTAAACAAAGTATACTTTATATAAACATCATACTTTGCTTTTCGTATTTGTACGGGCCAATGACCAGACAACGGGTAAATTGCGGGCCAAGTGATCCAATAATTATAAGTATCATCCAACTTAGGACTTATGTTGATATCAAGTATATAGGCATTTGGTTCGATTGCTTTTTCCTTAGTGGCATCAAAAGCATCGCTAAAGATTCGATTCGATTTGATATAGGAAAGAAAACTTGCTCTCCATGTCCTTACATAATCTATTCGGTCAGCACTGTAAATTTCAAATCGACCAATAAAGACTGGATCTTTAACCTTTGTTACCTTTGAAATCCCAAATTCTCTAGGGGCCGGAACCTGCCTAATATCAATTTGGCAGGAAAATAATACAGTAATACCAAGAAACAATAGTATGTACAATCGCATAACAAAAATGTAACTCAAATCCAAACGGAGAATCAAGAAAAAAAACATCTATACATATTTTTATTCTTTGACCACAACGAGTTTAGTGGATTCTTCGAGCCAGGCTTCTTTGGCGTCTTCAAATTTTGCAATTTTTGTAACGACCTTTCCTGGCGTAAACTCTCCAGATACAATGTAAGGTAAAACAGAGACCATCGATTCTTTGGAGGAAACTCTACTTACATGAATTTCCGCACCTTGATTGTACATTTCTAAGTATGGTATTTCCAATGCGTTGGTCCAAAAAATCGACGCAGAAGAAAGGATGGAGTTTTTGCCAAGGGACCGACTCGCAAAAGTCCAACCCTCTTTGGTCGCCGAACAATCAACCACGATATCATATTTTTTAGTCGGTTTGGGGAAAGAAGTCAGAAGTTCCGACTGAATTCCAAGTCTTTCCGTCATATCTATCGATTCTTTGTTAGTATCAACGTAAACTACTTCTGCTTGTTTCGTTTGGGTGAGGAATAACGCTGTGTAAATGGAAATGCTCCTTGCAAGCCCGCCAACAACCAAAACCTTAGGATCTTTTTTTCTTTTCAAAAATTGTCCAGCTAACTTCCACACTTCTGCTATATTGTCACTAAAACTTGCAATATCTACTGGGTGTATGGACTCGGGCAGTTTTACCATCATTTGATCTGCAAAAGGAACCAGAACTTCATCGGCAACCGCTCCCCCAAAGGATGTAGATCCTGGTGGCATTCCATAGGCTGAAGTGTAAGGAACCGTCTCACATGAATTAGAATATTGGCTGATGCAAGATGGACAATTCCCACAAGATATTTGAAAGGCAACGGCAACATAATCTCCAATTTTGAATCGATCTTTTTGGTCTTCCGAAATGTCTACGACCTTTCCTACAAACTCATGCCCGATGGAGAAAGGAGGTCGGAAAAGAGTTTCTCCCCTAACAATCGGTAGGTCTAGATCACAACGAGCAATAGCAAGAGGTGTGACTATGGCGGAATTTTTACTTTTGATTTGTTTCTTTGAAGTTTCAATCCACTCCAAAGTATTTTTTTTTCGAAAGACAAGTTGTTGCATATGAATCTCCAGTGAACCGAAAGGTCTACTTTTGATTCTTCGAGATTTTTTCGCAAATCAAATTTTATTTTCACTATTTACGAAAATCGAATTTAGTTCATGGGTTTCAGAATTCTGTCTCTTTTCACAGGGTAATTTTAGATTGATTGCCTTAGGATTGAATTGCAAACTATCAAGAACCAAGCGACATGAAAACGATCTTAATTTGTGAAAATTGCCAGAGCCAGCACTCCATTTCTACCTCAAAAATTGCCGGTAAAAAAGGCAAATTTAAGTGCCAGAACTGCCATTTTTACAATGAGTTTAATTTCAGGCTATCAACTCAGAAGCAAACGACTACCAAGGCAATATTATTCGATCTTCATTTCAGAGAAGAAATTCCTAGTCACCAACTCCAAGGCCAAATAGGTGCCGACTATGAAAAAGAGATTACGGCTATTTGGGAATCAAATCGGTTAAGTCTGATTTGGCAGGGCGACCAACCTGAAAACCGAGGCAAAATTGAAATCAGAGGTATTTCGGATCCTAAACGCTTAAAAGGATTTGTTTACGACTCCTTTGTTGATTCCTTGCCTACTCAATTGCAAATTGTTACATCCCATAATGAAGTTTTTACAACGGGTTTTCGGCTCTCCCTCTTTGTAGAGGAGTTAACCGACAAACATATATTAGGTAGAATTTATTTGGCAATTCCAGGAAAGGATCAAATCTGCATTCATGGTGATTTTTCAGCCAAACGTGTGTATCTGATTCATTTTGATGAAAATGGAAATTTTGAAGAACCAATTCCTTCTTTCGTTTCGAATCTCCTAAGTGCTAAGATATTTGGATTAGCAGGTAATACTCTATATCTACAAGAAAGTTTTTCAAGGTTATTCGAAGAAGATAAAAGTCAAATTTTGAATATGATACTTTCCCACTGGCCATTGGATTCAAACTCGGCGAGAGAAGTACATTTTGTTCAAGAATACATTCATTGTATTTTTAAGATAACAGAGCGGAAATTAAACGAAACATTTGTTTTCCTGATGGTAAACCATGTAATGCCATCGAAGTTGGATTGGGAAAAAATTAAGGAACTTGTTCATATTTCTGAGAAAGAACCTGCCTTTGTTCCGATTCTAAAGAAAAAATTTCCAAAACAATATGAAGACCAAGTTGAGTCACTAAAAAAGGAGATAATAGGATTTTCCAATCTGGATTGGCTAGAAAAAGGAGATCCAAGTTTTGTTGATGTATTTCTTTCCACTGGAAATTCGGTGAACTATGTAGAAGAAAATCCCGCAAGAAACCCTTTAAAGTTTTCGCTTTTACATGAAGCAATTGATCGTTCCAAGACAGAAATTACGTTACGACTTTTGGAACGTGGTGCTGATGTAAATCAAAGAGATCTCAACGGAGAGACAGCACTTTTTAAGTTATCACAGAATAATTCCTTTTTATTGAAAGATAAAAGCCTTCTTATGGATGAAATTTTACGCCAAAAGGTTAATGTAAATGTCCAAAGTATCAATGGAATGACGGCATTGCATTGGTGTTCAATATTTGGTGAACCAACACTTGCAAAAAAACTTTTGTTAGCTGGTATCAACCTTCATATTTCTGATCTGAATGGGAATACACCCCTCCATGAGGCTTGCAAATTTGGTCACTCATCGGTGTTGGCTTTGTTATTGGAGGCAGGGGCGAGGCCAAATGAAAAAAACAATGAAGAAAAAACTGGAAGAGATATGGCCTTTGAAGGACTAGAGATTGCCGAATTAGAGGGAGATTTGGAAAATAAAAATCGTTTCCAAAGAATCCTCTCCCTCTTAGATGTTTACGGTGGTTAGCTTTTGTTTTTTATTTTCTTAATTATTAGATAAAGTAGATAGCCAAAAGGTCCAAAGTAAAAAGTAAAGAATAGACATGGGAAGAGTAGATACTTTGGTATTCCGCACTCTTTAGCGTCATTGGTTTCCCAAACTCCTAAAAACAAATCAAAAGCAAGGTAATGGATCCAACCTGCAAGAAGAGCGTAATCATTCATAAAAATCGATCGGACTCCATCTAAACTGGAAAAACTTCCTTCTGCCGAAGACATCCCAACGGCAATCAGTATCGTATAAGCGATTCCAAAAAATAGCCCAATTAAATAGACACGATATATTTGAATGAGTTTTTGATTCGGTATGAATACCAAGCCCACCCAAGCAAACAAGGCAACTCCATTTACAAGAGAAAAAATAGTTTTTGGATCAAAGGAATGGAACATTCCTTGTAAATTAGTAAATAGAAGATTCATAACGTTTGACTCCTTAATCTTAAACTAGTAATCAATAAATTTCCAAAGATTATTATAAAAATTAGGGAAAGACCAATTAGAAAACTTGAGAAAAAAGAATTCCAAATAAAAAGTGAAAGTCCCATCAAAGCTTGAACTGTTAAGAGCAAAGTGATAGCAAAAGTTACAACTCCTAGTGTATCAATCAGAAGTTTTTTACTTTGACTCACGGACGCGTTGTATAACACCGCAAGTACTGTGAATATCTGCATTGCATGCATTCCAAAAAAATGGGCAATACGCATATCACCATATTCTTTATTCCATCCAAAAAATGAGATACCAGCACCACCATCAGGGCCACCAAAACTATGACTCCCACTTAGATAGAACACACCTTTCTCCATCATTTGTATTTGGTCTGGTTTTGGTGAAGTCATGAAAAATCCGATAATCATTCCAAAGGCAGATATACCAAGCCCATACCCTAAGATACGTTTTGTGAAAGATTCAATTCTATCATCTCTAAGGATTTTTGCTAATATCCAAAGGTGGAAAAGCCAGAACAAAGAAATACTGATTCCCATCACGGAAAAAATGGCCATATTTAGCGGAGTGCTTATATTAAAATGACTCGATATGCCGCGCATTGCTTGGATCGAAATCAGAACGATCTCAATTACCGATGTAATGGTAAGGGACCATTCAATTGTATTCTTGTACTTCCAATTGTTCAAAAAATGAATTAAAATCCACATACTTGTCCAAGAATAGAAAAGTAAGGAGATCGTAAATTTGATCGGTTTGACCCAAATAGGAACGCCAAGTAGAGTTCGGTCGTCGATTAGCCAAAAAGCTAAAAATACAACAGTTAGAACCAGGTTTGCTAAACCATTCCAAAATAAGGGAGATTTTTTATAATTTTCGTAGACCATAATATAGACAGTGTAAACTTAGTAAGTAAACTCTGTCAACATTAAAAGTAGGCAATGTATACATTTTTTTAGGGTGTTCGATTTATGAAAAAAAAGAAAAATACGGAAAGTTATCACCACGGCAATCTAAGAGAAGCCGTATTGGAACATTCCATAGTCGAATTAGAAAAAAAAGGGGCTTTTGCCTTAAGTCTCAGAGATATCGCACAAGATCTATCTGTCAGTCACACGGCTCCATATAAACATTTTCCCAAAAAAATTGATCTTCTAGCGGCGATTGTCTCAAAAGGATTCTTCGAGCTTGGATTAGGAATGAAAAGGGCATGGGAATTTTCCTCTGATCCGTTGGAAAAATTGAAGAAAGCTGGAGAGGAATATATTTTACTCTTGTTAAGTCATCCAAGAAGAACAGAACTCATGTTTGGTGGAGAAATTGAATCTCAGATGTCAACTTTAGAAAATAAAGAGGAATTACAAGAGAATAGTAAACTTGCTTATATGGGAATGTATAAAATTGTTGAAGAAGGTCAAAAATCCAAGCTTTTGAACTCAGAAATAGCTACCCAAACTTTAATGATGATGTATTGGAGTTTGGTTCACGGTTTCGCAGTTTTGAATGAATTCAGATGGAAATCTTGCAAAACAGAAGAGGAAAAATCAGCATTTCGAAAAGAGATGAACGATATTCTCGAACTTCTGATTGAAAAAACAAAGGCATAATGCAATTATCTTTCTGTGAAATAGAGTATACGACTTGTTATTGTGGTTATCGAACCAGCGGTTTCTAACACAACTTCCATCTCTACTGGATAATCCTTTAGAACCATAATCAACCCTATGCCAGAATGGTGCGGATCATTCTCATTCAGTTCAAGTTTAGATACATATAGTTCGTCCAGATTGTTTGAGGAGAATATTTCATTTAAACTTTCTTCATATGCTTTAACATGATCATCATTGGTTCGATTTCGTACCAACATCTCAAAAGCACGACCACGATGGATGAGATGGATATCGATATCCGCTTTTTTATCAAACGAATATTTGGCGGCATTTTCTAAAAGTTCGTTAAAAACCGTTGAGATTGAATTTACGATTTCGGAATTCCGCATTTCTGGGGAGTCTGTTGGCAAGTTTGGCAAAAAGGAAAATCCATAAAAGTAGCCAATAAAATCGGAGAGGATTCCAATTCGTCTCCAATGTGCCATTAGATCTAGAGGTTTTAAAAGGATTTCAATTCTTGAATCAGGTTCTTCGCTAAAAAGGTCAAAGGATTTGAGGTTTCCGTATTTTCGCATACTCATGGTTTTGCGTACTTATACTAAACGATTTATTTCAGTGCCGCAAGCGCTTTTTCTAAAGCATGCCGCATGAGTCTGCGCTCTTCTGGGTCTGTACTAAGTTTGTCGTAGTGCAGAGGTTTGAGTAAAAATCCGTCATTATCGAATTTGAGGAATGGATTTTCCTTTTTTTCCGGTTCGTTTTTAAGTCCCACGACTTGAAAAGTTTCTATCGGAGTATGAACACCTTTTACAAGAATTTC
>JALOTI010000093.1 GCA_025457985.1 Leptospira sp. | reverse complement strand
GGAGAGCCATTCTTTGTGCCAAAAGGGCTAAACGAAGAACAAATTGAAACCTATGCAAAAGAGCTCCAAGTCAAGATGCTAGCAAACTTGCAAGAGGTACAATCTCTTATGCGTCAAAACCACCCGAACAATTCTATTGACGTACCACCCCAAACCAAAACTTTATCTAAGTAAGGTAAAAAATATGTCTCTCCAAAACTTCATTTTTACGTCTGAATCGGTCTCCGAAGGACACCCAGACAAGGTCTGCGACCAAATTTCTGATGCGATTCTCGATGCTTTTCTTTCCCAAGATCCAAAATCCCGAGTAGCTTGCGAGACTCTCGTAACTACAAACTTAGTAGTGATAGCAGGTGAGATCACGAGTAAGGGAAAAGTCGACACCTCCGAAGTTGCCCGTGATGTGATCCGAAAAATTGGGTATAATGATATCAATATGTATTTTGACGCTGACTATGCTGTGGTTTCCTCGCATGTTCATGCTCAATCTCCTGATATCGCACAAGGTGTAAACGAAGGCGAAGGGCTCCACGTAGAACAAGGAGCAGGTGACCAAGGTTTGATGTTCGGATTTGCAATTGCAGAAACTCCGGAACTAATGCCTGCGCCGATTTTTTATTCGCATAAATTGCTTGAGCATCTTTCTGAACTCCGCCATTCTAAAAAACTAAATTGGCTTCGCCCTGACGCAAAATCCCAGGTAACTTTCGTTTATGAAAATGGGAAACCTGTAAAAATTGATACGATCGTGATCTCTACCCAACATGCGCCAGGAATCACACACAAACAAATTGAAGAAGCTGTGATTGAAGAGTGCATCAAAAAGGTAATTCCAAAAGATGTATTGGGAAGTCCAAGATACTTTATCAATCCAACAGGTAAGTTTGAGATCGGTGGACCACATGGTGATACTGGCCTTACAGGAAGAAAAATCATTGTAGATACATACGGTGGGATGGGACGCCACGGTGGTGGGGCATTCTCTGGAAAGGATCCTTCCAAAGTGGATCGTTCCGCAGCGTACATGGGTCGTTATATTGCGAAAAACGTAGTAGCTGCAGGTCTTGCACACAAATGCGAAGTACAACTTGCGTATGCAATTGGTGTTGCTGAGCCTGTTTCCGTACTTGTAGATACATTTGGAACAGGAACTATTTCTGATGCGGAGATCTCCAAACGAGTATTAGCAAATTTTAAACTAACACCTAAGGGAATTGTGGAAACTCTAGACCTTCTTGGAAAAGGAAGAAAATACCAAGAAACCGCAGCTTACGGACATTTTGGCCGTACGGGTTCTACATTCACTTGGGAAAAAACTGATAAAGCCGAAGCATTAAAAAAAGGATAATTCATGGGAGCACCTAGCCAATCAACAGCCGACAAAAAAGCAACAAGAGACGCCTACGGGGAAGCCTTAGTTGAGTTAGGTGCAAATCGCCCGGAAGTAGTGGTTTTGGATGCGGATCTTTCCGGATCGACCAAAACAGCCGACTTTAAAAAGAAGTATCCAGATAGATTCTTTAATGTGGGCGTCGCTGAACAAAACCTAGTCGGTCATGCGGCGGGTCTTGCACTTTCAGGATTTGTTCCATTTGCATCTAGTTTTGCCATGTTTCTCTCTGGAAGAGCCTGGGAAGTAGTACGGAACAGTGTTGTATATCCGAAAGTGAATGTTAAACTTGTGGCTTCTCATGGTGGGATCACCGTGGGCGAAGATGGTGCCTCCCACCAATGTATAGAAGATTTTGGAATTATGAGAGTCATTCCTGAGATGACTGTAATTTGCCCTTCCGACTTTAATGAAACAAAACAGGTGATCCATGCGATCGCTGATTATGTTGGGCCAGTGTATGTTCGTGTCGGAAGACCTGCTATTCCTGTTATAGAAAGAGAGAATTACAAATTCCAAATTGGAAAGGCTGAGGTTATGGCCGAGGGTAAAGACGTGTGTATCATTGCCTGTGGTGTAATGGTCAACGAAGCAATCACTGCGGTCAGTTTGTTAAAGGAAAAAGGGATCCAAGCAAGTCTTCTCAACATGGCGACGATAAAACCATTGGACAGAGAAGCCATCATTGCCAAAGCAAAAGAATGTGGGGCGATTGTAACCGCAGAGGAACACAATGTACTCTGTGGGTTAGGGTCTGCTGTTTCTGAACTTCTGTCTGAAGAATATCCAGTTCCTGTTATAAAACTTGGTATGAAAGACCAATTTGGAAAATCGGGTACGTGGAGTGGGCTCCTTGATTATTTTGGACTCAGAGCCAAAGATATCGTAGCCCACGCTGAATTAGCAATTTCAAAGAAACGAAAGTAATATAGGGGTTGGGGTGCCGAGTCCTGCAGTAACCCAACCCGCTACCATCGAAGAAACCGAAGTTTTACCGCTTAAGAATACCGGCGGGCCTTGGAAGGTAGTGTTATGGGACGATGACTATCATACCTATGACTATGTGATTGAGATGCTTATGGATGTATGTCAAATGTCCATAGATAAAGCATTTTTGCATGCAGTCGAAGTTGATACCAACAAACGAACGATTGTATTTTCTGGCGAGTTAGAACATGCTGAATTCGTACATGAACGGATTCTCTCGTATGGACCTGATCCCCGGATGAGTAGTTCCAAGGGATCTATGACAGCTACATTAGAGCAGTAGTTTACTTTTTTCGATCCAAAGCAACCAAGCGATCTGGCACTACGATTGTGGAAACCGATTCATTTGTATCAATTTTTAAGTGTACATTTGGATTGTAAGTATCCAACATATACTCCCCATCTACAATGAATTGGTAGTGGTATTCACCTGGAAGTAGCTTTTTATCTAAACTAAAAACACCTTTTCTATCTTTTTTAAGAAAGTCATTCTCTGGATTCCAGTCGTTGAAGGACCCCACAACTCGAACCACTTCGGCTTCGGGAAGGTAAATTTGGAAACGTACAGTTCTTAAATCACGCTCCTCATTAGGTGAATCACCGAGAACAACAGAACTAGTTTGACGATTTGTATCTTTTCCACTCAGAACAAACCTGGAAATGTAGGAGCCAGATCCATCTTCAAATCGATCAAAATTTTCCGTATCGTAGGTAAGAAGACCATCTACTCGGAATTTGTATTCGTAAACTGGGTCATCTTCGTCATTCTCCAATTTGAGGTCTGGATCTAAAACAATGTAGTAGATTCCAAATTGGTTACGTTTCATTTCCTTACATTCCCAATGTGAAAAATTCCCGCAGAGTTCTACTGTTTCATCTCGAAGACCATTGTAGGTGAAGAGAATTCCCCGGTTCATAAGTTTCGATGTGGAAAGATAAGATTCGACGTCTATGTAACGAATGTAACGTGGGGCTATGTTTTTTTTAAGACTTTCTAACTGCCAAAGATAGTATACTTTGTCCTGGTCTTCCACTTCGTCTGACATCTCCAGTTCTGCTGAAGAGAACCCACCGATCCAATCCAATGTTTCCTCTGCGAAAAGTCCAAATCCAATAAAAAAACTGAGAATAATTGCAGCTGTTAACGATTTTCGAAATCTCATTTTGCCTTTCACTTTGTTCTATATAAATTTCGGCAGGATGTTAAAAAGGGTGTGCAGGTTTTTTTCTATGTTTCTATCTGACATAATAAAAAAATTTTTCTGTCAAAATCAGAAGAGGCCGATATTTAAGTAGGATACCTCCATCAAATGGCTGAGCCGAAAGACAATTTAAGTCAGGAAGAGATACAACAATTAGAAGGGATGCTTTCGGCCCTAAATAAAAATCCTCTATCTTCAGAGGATTTGAATCCCATGGCCAAGGTACTTCGTGAAAAGCTTGGCTACACCAATCCCATACTAGATGCCGAAGAACCACCAGCGGAAGAGGGTGGTGAAACAGATCCATTTGCAGATTTCAATTCAGAGCCAGACGAAGGTGAGGATACGGATCCTTTTGGAGATTCTAGAGAAGGTTCTGGACCGCCTCCTTTCCGTGATTTAGAAGCAGATGATGACGATGGCATTGATTTAGATGAACTCTTAGGCGAAGATAATCCCAAAAAACCGGAAGCCATATCCGAGCCACCCGCCGATAGCGGTGATCCCTTTGGGGATTTTGACTTTGACTCTCCCAAGGGTGAAGAACCCAGCGAAGACATGGGTGGGATTTCGGATGACCCGTTTGCTGATTTAGGTGGTGAAACAAAAAATGAGGGCGGAGCTGATTCCGAATCGGATGATCCGTTTGGAAGTTTTGATCCGCCAAAAAGCAATACTTCCGATGATGATCCCTTTGCGGATACCGGAGCTTCTAGTTCAGATTCTGCAGGCGAAGATCCGTTTGGCGGAATGGATAGTTTGGCAGATGAAGCTCCATTTGATCCGACTGAAACTGAGATGGGATCTTCTGCCACTGAAACAGGTGGTGATCCATTTGCCGATTTAGGAGGCGAAAGTCCAGCTACGACCGACGAAGATCCGTTTGGTGGATTTGATACTCCGAGTGCGGGCTCCGTGGGTGATGATCCTTTTGCGGATTTGGGATCGGGGGATACTGTTTCTGATGATTTTGGTGCCGATCCATTTGCGGACTCAGGAGATCCTTTTGCTGACACTGGTTCGCCTAAGGGCAATGCAGATACAGATGATCCGTTTGGTGGATTTGATTCCCCACCTGAAAGAGAAGATACAAGTTTTGATGATTTGGGTTCCGGTTTTGAAGATACTCCCACTCAGAGTTCATTTGATTCTCCAGCGGATTCGGGCGGATTTGATGATCCATTTGGTGATCTTGGTGTCGGCATGGAACCTCCAAGTTTTGACGATGACTTGGGTGCTGATATTTCCTCTCCATCGTTTGACGATTTGGCTCCGAGTATTGACGACCTTCCTGTATCTTCGATGGAGGAACCAGATTTTGGTGGCGGCGGGGGATTAGAAGAAGACCTTCTTGCACTTGGAAAAGAAGAAGAGCCGGAAGAGTCATTAGATTCTAACCTAACAGATGAAGAGTTGGCAGTCATCCAAGCCGAACTCATCAAGTATCCTCCGAAGTTAAGACGGTCGGTGATTGATGCAATTGTCAATCAAAGGATACCTGTTCGAAACCAAAAAGAAATTATAGAGCTAATTAAAGCTCAGCAAAAGCCTGAAGATATTGCAAACTTCTTAGGTGAACTTCTCGGAGAACGGGTCGAGTTATCCGACACATCCGGAAGATTTTCACCAGATGGCGTTCCTATCATCGCAAGTAAGGATGCGTATACCAAAGAAGGTGCCATTCGTCGCCGTGAATTAATTCGTAAAACATTTTTATCCTCTGCTGCAGCCATCTTACTCGTGTTTGGTACCGTGTCCCTTTACAAGTATGTGATCGTACCGTTTCGAGCAGAATCTCAATACAAACTCGGTCTAGAGAAGATTGAGGAGTATGGATATGAAACCGACGCCTTGGAAAAAAAGAAATTACTAGCCGATGCGGAAAATTACTTCATAAAAGGTGAAGAGATTTTTCCACATAACCTTGAATATTTGACAAAATACTGTTCAGCATACACTCGAGTCGGTCAATATGAAAGGGCATTTGAAAAATGTTTTGGAAAGGTTGAACCAGATTTTGGATATGAGCCAGAAGATAAGGAACACAAACGAGCTTGGGAAAATCGAAAAGAAGTTCCAAATATTAGTTTTGCGAAAAAAACGGAATGGAATGATGCAGGAATTGAAACGGCGGGTAGGAAACCACTTAGTGAGCTGAGCTTTTACTTAACTAGCCAAGACAAGGTGAATCGTAAAGTCATAAAGGCGGGAGCTTATATTGCTTCTAGGCTTAAATATAACAAACATGATATAGACACTTATATCGCCTTAGGGAATTTTCATAGTTTTCATCGTAGGGATTTTATTGAAGTTCCACCAGGAAGCAATCGTAAAAAATATAAGAATGACCCTCTTGCAATAGAGTATTTCAAAAGAGTATTCACTGATGGCGGAGATCCAGATAACATTGACGCGACTGCTGGAATTGCCCGTATTTTTTACAACAAACAAGAGTTCGGAACGGCAGTTAAGTATTATAATGATATCATCGAAAAATTTCCCAAAAACCCAATTGGACACGGGGGAATCCTTTCTACTTACATAGAAATGTGGAAGCGTGATAACAATCCGCAGTACGTCTTAAACCATCACCGCCAAGTACGTAATGCACTTGATATTGAAGACGAACTCTCGCTGTTTGTTTTAGCTAAACTTGCTTCATTTTATATAGATTTGGACTCGGAAGAAGTTCGAATCAAATACAACATCAATCCAGAAGATCAGGTAACTGGAATGGAAATTGATGATAATGTTGAGTATCTTTTAAATATTGCTTATGGCAAAGAGGGTGGTTCCAAGTTTGCAGAAGGTTACTACCAGAGAGCAAGGTTTTATTTAAAACAAAAAGAAGCAGCAAGAGCACTCAAACAACTTGAGTTAGCATCCACATATGATGTACGACATTATTTAGCTGTTTTGTTAATGGCAGAGTATTATATCTATACAGAAGATTATGATGAGGCTGTAAAATTACTCCGTGAATCGGACACTCGATATACACTCTATCGGGATCGGTTAGGAGAAAGAGATGAAGACGAGACTCTTTTAGAAGGTAGTCCTGGTCGGATTTCATTTAACTTAGGTAAGATTCAATTTTTAGAATCTGCTGGTTTAAACAAAACAGATAATATTCGTGAATTTCCTGGTCGAAAGATCTATCCAGAACGAAGTATTGGAACTTTATCATTTGAAGAAAAGGAAAGGCGGAACGGACTTTATTCGGCACGTGAGTCTTTGCTTACAGCATTAGATAGAAATATTTCAAAAGATCCAAAGATTCTGAGAGAGTGTTATTACTTTCTTGGCTGGATAGATTATACACATGGTGACTTTACGCAGAGTTTGGATTTTTGGGCGGAGTTGCCTGAGGATGATATTTATAACAATCCAACCCTTTTGTTGGGTAAGGGAAATGCTTTTTACTACACAAGACAATACAATGCGGCACTCGGAAATTATCTAAAACTCGAAGATGATTACGAAATGAAAGAACAGACCTTGGGAAGGATCGATACTGAAAATTCAGACCATAGAGAAATTTATGAAACTCTAACTTCCGTTTACAATAACATCGGTGCTGTTTATGAGAAAAAACAAGATACGATCAATGCTCTAAAATACTATTGGAAAGCTATGGAAACAGCAAGAAAGATTGGGAGTGTCAGCGAGATTGCAACTTCAAATAAAGACTTAGTGTTTGCAAGATCCAAACTGGATAGAGAACCTCTACTTGAGGATTGGTTGCCACCAACTTTGGATAAGCTGAAAGATATAAAGAAATAAGTTAGATTTTTACTTTTTTGATCGGA